>JADGRD010000107.1 GCA_017881285.1 Pseudomonadota bacterium
TCTAGCACTTTCTCATCGCGTAGGCTCCGGCGGGCTTTGCCCGCCGGAGCCAGAGTGCGGGAGGGTTTGGGAACCCTCCCAGGGTTCCCATCTCAATAAATCGCGACGCCGGCGGTGAAGAGCTCGCCGGCTTGCCAGCCGCCGTCCGGGCGGATCTTCGCGCTGGTGTAATCCGCGCGCAGGGTGAGCGCCAGACGCGCGGTGAGCCCCAGCTCCAGCAGAAGCCCCCCGCCGACGGCGGTTCCGTTGCGGGTGCCGCCGGCCGCATCGTCGGCGTACTGGATGCCCGCGTGCCCGAATCCGCCCAGGTACAGGCGCCAAATACCGACGGGGAAAACCTGCGCTTCCAGGGCCAGGTTGTTGCGCGTGAACGACTTGCCCGCCGAGTCCGATCCACCCGCGATGGACCAGCCGCCCAGCACGCCGACGCGATGATGCGGGAAGTAGCCGAATTGCAGGCCGAAGCCCATGCCGTCAGCGTCGAGGCTCGCGTTCGACGAATGGAACCCACCGATATCCATCTTGAAGGCGAATCCTTGCCGGTCGAGGGGCCGACGCCCGAGCCGCATCAGCCCCCAGCCCTCGTCGTCCATGACCACGGCCTTGCTGGTGGCCTGCGCATCGGCCGCGGCGACCTCGGCGAGCGGCACCTCTTGTTCCTGGCCGTTGCCGTCCCGCAGGTGCACGGGCTGCCAGGGATACATGGCCACCTCGCCGTCGTAGCGGGCGCCCTCGGTGGCGACCATTCCGACCGTGGCGGCCAGCGCGACCACGATCACCAAGGCGATGAGATCGTCCTTGCCACCGCCACCGCCGATCTTGCCGACCCTGCCGGGCGTGCTGCCCCGCGGGGCCGGCGCCGACCGTCCCATGGCGCGGTTGGGGAGGCCGCGCGGTCCGGGGCCACGGGCAAAGCCAGGACCTGGCAGGCCGGGTGGGAACGGTGGAACCAGGGGAGGGACCGGAGCAATCATGACACCGACGCCGATGCCGACGTTAGGCTCCACCCCGCCCTCGACGTAGCCCTCGGGTGGTGGGGCGCCGCCTTGATCATAGCCGGGCGCCGGCGCCGGCGGTGGCTGGGTCGTGTCGATGGCCTCGCCGCGCCGGTCGCCGAGATCCTGCACGACGCGCACGCGCTGGCCGCGCTGCTCGGGCGGGAGCTGCGCCAGGCGAGACAGCTCGGCACGGGGAATCACATATTCGTTGGAGAGGCATCCGCCGCAGGTGTACGAGAGAAACGCGCCAAAGACGGCGAGGGCGATCTCCGGTTTTCGGGCGAAACGGGCCTTCTCAGCGGATGGCAACACGCGCATGGGGCTCAGGCTAGCAGCTTTCATGCCGCAGGTGCGCTGGGCATTACTGGTCAGGTTTTCGCCAGGTTGCGCCGTTCACTGAAGCCGCAGGCCCGCCGTGTGTGGCGTTCGCGCCACGCTCGACTGTCACGCTGATACGGAAACACAAATGGACTTCTTTGCCGGCGGCCTATTGCGGCGACGGGCAGACGACCTTACAGTGATAGTTGCAACGCAGATAGATTCCAGGTTGGGAGGAACCATGGGAATTGACGTACGCGTAGAAACTGAGTCAGGCGAAGTTCAAGACGAGGTTCTCGATGACCAGAACCTGACCGAGAAGCTGCTACCTGACCGAGAGGACGGGACGTCGCCCTGCTTGCGGTTCGTGGACCCCTTCGGCGACACCCTGTTCAACCAGATCCAGATTCCGCTGGTGATCGTGGAGCTGGAAAAGCGCTTGCGCGGATCGGCGAAGCCGGAGGTCAAGGCGCATTGCGAGGCCATCCTGAAGGTGCTCAGGGCGGCCACCGGGGAAGAGCACACCTACGTGCGTTTTTCGGGGGAGTAGGTCCCGATCGTCTTGACGAAGATCCGCAGGGCCACGCGCCTCGGGTCCACCTTGTAGGCGCCCTGGGCGACGAGACGACGCAGTTCCTCGACTCGCACCTGCCGCGCGACAACTTCCGGGTGCGCGCTCGGTGGCGCGGGGATTCGGGCCTTTTGCTCTCGAAGGGCTTTGGACGGTGCCATAAACCCCCACATCGGTCCCTGGGCCGGAACCTTGAGCCGATTTTGGAATTTCCACCGACTCAGCGAGTTAGGGACTAGGCAGCGATCGTATCCTCGAGGACGGAGAGGGACTCGCGCAGGCGGCGTGTGGCCTCGCCGTGGATCTGGCAGACCCGGGATTCGGTGACGCCCAGGACCTGGCCGATCTCCTTCAAGTTCATGTTCTCGCAGTAGTAGAGCGACAGCACCTGCTGCATCTTTTCGGGCAAGTCGTCGATGCCAACCACGGAGGAACCGGACAGCTTCTGCTGGCGGCGGTAGAGCTCGTCGACGTTGAGCCCGAGGGTGGAAGCCAGCTCCGACTGGTCGGGGGTGCGGCCGAGCTCGGACTCCAGCTTGCGGGTCGCGCTGCGCAGCTCGTTCGAGAGCCGGCGCATGTCGCGCGAGAGCGTGTCCCGCGCCCGCAGGTCGTCGAGCATGGCGCCGCGAATGCGGAACTCGGCGAAGGCCTCGAAACGATCAGCGCGCTTGGGGTCGTAGCGGTCGGCGGCTTCCATGAGCCCGATCACGCCCGCCGAAACCAGGTCGTCGATTTCGACGTGGGCGGGCAGGCGGCGCGCCAGCCGGCGGGCGACCTTCTCGATGTAGGGGAAGAAGCGCTCCCCGTATACCTTGCGTCGCGCAGCCAGCACCTTGGCGGAGGGCTTGCGCACGCGCTTCTTGGCCGCCTTTCCCGCTCGCTGTTTCCGTCCCGCAATCCGATGGCTGTGCTTCGGCTTGAACATGCGAACCCCCAGTGCACCTCTCGTGCCATGAGGAAGGTCGCGCTAACCCCGCCATCTGGCTCACCCTCGTATTGGACGTGGTCTCCGATCGTCAGACGAATGACGTCAGTCTGGCCGCTTGACCGTCAAGCAGGTGACGAAAAACGCAGGACCTGCGGCGGCGCTCGCGATGATTTTCAGGTGAGTCAGGCGACGGAGCGCCGGCGCAGCTTCTCGACCAGAGTGGTACGATTCATGCCGAGCAAGCCGGCGGCCCGGTTCCTGTTCCCCCCGGTCCGCTCGAGCGCCTGGCCAATCAGGCGGTCCTCCAGCTCGGAGAGAAGGGTGCGGAGATCCACGCCATGCGGCGGGAGATCGAGGATGGCCGGGGGCCGGGCATTTCCCTCCGCGCGCAGACTGGCGGGCAGGTCGCACACCGCGACGCCCCGCTGGGCAGCGGCGGCGCGAATAGCGTGGAACGCCTCCGGCGGCAAGCCGAGCGATACCACGCAGAGGCCGAAGACCTCCGCGGAGAGCGCGGTCAGCGCTTGCGCGACGTTCTCCGCTGGGGTGCAATCGTGTCCAAGCGCGGAGGTCACGCGCAGGAAGGCCTCTCGGGTCGACCGGTCCTCCTCGACGATGAGTATGCGTACAGACATTCTCGAGAATCGCATCGGCGGAATGGACCTGGGTCTGAAGCCCAAGACGCGTGCGCCTCATCACGGTGAAGGGGAGGGCCGCGCCCAGGGTCGCCGGCGACGCCGCGGCCCAGATGCTAGTTCGGACAAGGGGCCATTCGGGAGAGCGGCGCTCGGCTTCCTCGGGCGGGATGGGGACGACCCCTCGGCGGCCGCATGCCAACGGCCGCGCTACGCGCGTCCATGGCACGCTCGGCTTCTGGGGCCTCCCGCGACCAGCTGAGCTGGTAGCCGGCCCCGTCCCGAACTCGCTGGCAACCGAGCGCGGACGCTCGGTGCGCGAGTTCTACGCCGCCTCGGAGTCGTCCCCATCCCGCCCGCGCGCCGAGCTTGCATTCGTGGCTGGAAGTGCGCTCGTCCAAATTCGAGCCGCGGGGAGGAGTTTTGCGGAAGTTGGCCCCTTTGCTAAGTCGGACGGCGCGCAGGGTGAGGAATGTGTCCCGACCGTCGGCGTGAGGAGCTGCTCCGGCCGTACGCGGCCGGATGCCAAGCGACGACCGAGGACGCCATGGACGCGCGAAGCGCGGCCGTTGGCGTTCGTCCGACGGGCGGGGCACATTCCTCACCCGTTGCAGCCGTCCGCTCGCCGAGACCGAGCGCCGCTCTCCCGAATCGCCGCAGTTGGATTTCAGAGGGCCTGTCGCCGCATTCACACTCCATCGAATTGGGG
Source organism: Pseudomonadota bacterium (assembly GCA_017881285.1). Classification (GTDB taxonomy): domain Bacteria; phylum Myxococcota_A; class Polyangia; order Fen-1088; family Fen-1088; genus Fen-1118. The sequence goes on from JADGRD010000107.1 coordinate 4,160, forward strand.
CCGCGGCGGTCCGCAAACGTGGGTGAATTTGCGACGCGTGTGACGCGCAGGCCATCGGGGCGCGGCCGCCAGGACGAGGGGAGTTGACCTTCCGCCTTCTTCCTCGCAAAGTCCTCTCCCGAGGTCCATGGCCATCGACCTGTCTCCTCCAACCCAGGCAGCGATCGCACGGGCGCGCGGGCGCTACCCGAACGCGCAGGCCGCGCTCATTCCTGTCCTTCACCTGATTCAGGATGAGGTTGGTCATCTTTCCGACGCGGCGCTGGAACACGCTGCGGGCCTGCTCGATCTGCCACTTTCGCACGTGTTCGGAGTGGCGACTTTCTACACCATGTTCCGGCGCGAAAAGCCAGCACGTCATCGGCTGCACGTTTGCAGCAACATTGGCTGCGTGGTGCGCAGCGGCTACGACGCGATGGAGCACGTGGGCAAGCGCCTGGGCATCCGGCCCGGCCAGACCACCCAGGATGGGCAGTTCAGCCTCGACGAGGACGATGACATGATTGGGTGCGAGCATGGCGCCTCGGTGGCCACCGGCGGCACCTGGCACCGTGGGCTCACGGCAGAGAAGCTCGACCGCCTGCTCGACGATCTACGGGGGAAGTCGGCGAGCGATGGCCACGCCGTCCCGCCGATCGACGCGCTCGCGGTGTTTTGTCCCACGCCCGGCGAAAAGATCGTCAGCAAGAACATCGGCGTGCCCGACATCCGCAAGCTGTCGACCTACCGGGCGCGCGGTGGCTGGGTGGCCTTCCAAAAAGCGCTTTCCATGCAGCGGGCGGCGATCGTCGACGAGGTCAAGGCCTCCAGCCTGCGCGGGCGCGGCGGCGCAGGCTTCTTCACCGGCATGAAGTGGGGCTTTCTGCCCAAGGACGCCAAGCAGGTGTACCTGGTGTGCAATGCCGACGAATCCGAGCCTGGCACCTTCAAGGATCGGGTGCTCATCGCGGGCGATCCGCACCTGCTGGTCGAGGGCGTGGCCTTGTCGGCGTACGCGCTCGGCTGTGCGCACGCCTACATCTACATTCGTGGCGAGATGGTGAGCGAGGCCAAGATCCTCGAGGCCGCCATCGACGAGGCCTACGCCGTCGGGCTGCTCGGCAAGGCGCACATCAGCGTGACGGGTCCCTACACCCTGGACATCACGGTCCACCGCGGCGCGGGCGCCTACATCTGCGGCGAGGAGACCGCGCTGCTCAATTCGCTGGAAGGCCAGCGCGGCTGGCCGCGCATGAAGCCGCCCTTCCCGGCGGTGCGCGGTCTCTTCGGGCAGCCGACCATCGTCAACAACGTCGAGACCCTGATGAACATCCCCGAGATCGTCCGCCGCGGCGGGGCCACCTTCGCCAAGCTGGGCATGGGGAAGTCGGGCGGCACGCGCGTGCTCAGCGTGTCGGGACACGTGAACCGGCCCGGCGTCTTCGAGTTGCCCATGGGCATCTCCTTCCGCCAGCTCATCGACGAGTTCTGCGGCGGCATGCTGGGAGGCCGGCGGCTCAAGGGTGTGATTCCCGGTGGCAGCTCCATGCCGGTCCTCGACGCCACCGAGATCGACGTACCCATCGAGTTCGACGCCCTGATGACCGACGGCCGCATCAAGGACGTCGAGGTCAGCCCCGGCGTGCCCTTCGACATGGGCGGCGGCAAGCGCCTCAAGACCATGGCCGGGTCGGGCGGCGTCGTGGTGTTCGACGAGACCACCGACGTGGTCGCCTTCTGCGCCACCATCATGCGTTTCTACGCGAACGAGTCCTGCGGCCAGTGCACGCCCTGCCGCGAGGGCACGGCCTGGCTGGCGCGCGTGTGCACTCGCCTGGCCGACGGCGAGGGCCGGCCGGGCGACGTCGAGCTCCTGGGCAGCATCGCCGCTGGCATCGCGGGCAACACCATCTGTCCCCTGGGCGAGGCGGCGGCGTGGCCCATGCTCGCGTTTCTCACCAAGTTCCGCGCCGACTTCGAGGCCAAGCGGAAGGCCGGGAGGGTCGCCCCATGAACTACGTGCTGGCCGGTCCGAGCCTGCTCGACAAGATCGCCTTCGTGGTCCTGGCCGGATCCGTGCTCGGCTTCGCACTGCTCACCATCACGCGCAAGGGCGCGGTGGCGGCGCTCATGGCCCTGATCGGCGCCTTCTGCGCGATGGCCGGACTCTACGCGACGCTGTCGGCGCACTTCCTGGCCGTGTTGCAAGTCCTGGTCTACGCCGGCGCCATCATGGTGCTCTTCATCTTCGCGGTCATGATCCTCAACCGCGACGAGGAGCACCCCATCGCCCTGCGCGGCCTGTTCGTGCGCGCGGCCGGCGTCCTGGCCACGGGCTACCTCTTCTACCGACTGGCCTGGCTCGTGGTGCGCGAGCGGCGAACGGACGTGTTTTCCACGGCCATCACCCTGCCCATCCCCGAGTACGGCAACGTCGCCTCCGTCGGCCGTCTCCTCTTCTCGGATTTCCTCTTCCCCTTCGAAGCCATCTCGCTTCTGCTCCTGGTCGCGGTCGTGGCCGGCGTGCTCCTGGCCCGGCCGCCGCGCCCGGCGCGGTCCTCGCAGTCCACCGACGGCGGAGGAGCCACCTGATGCCTGGCCATCTCTACATTTTGGTTTCCCTCGCGCTGTTCTTCATCGGGACGACCGGCGTGCTCCTGCGCCGCAATGCTCTCTTCGTGCTCATGAGTGTCGAGTTGCAGCTCGGCGCTGGAAGCCTGGCCCTGCTGACCTTCGCGCGCGGGCTCGGGGATCAGAAGGGCCACGTGGTCGCCTTCTTCGTCATGGCGCTGGCCGCCGCCGAGGCCGCGGTCGGGCTCGCCATCGTGGTGTCGGTCTATCGCACGCGGCGGCAGATCGACCTCGACGGCATCAACGAGCTGCGGAACTGACGGAACGAACGATGTCTCTTTCACATCTGTACCTGATTCCGCTCCTGCCGCTCCTCGGCGCCACGTACCTGGTCCTCGCCGGCCGCCGCCACTCGCGATCCGTGGTGCAGACCATCGCGACCCTGGCTGTGTTCGCGTCGTGCGTGATTTCGCTCGACGCTTTCTTTTTCGGCCTGCCGCCCGTGGTCCACACCGGCGGCATCACCGAGCTGGCCTACACCTGGTTCTCCGGCGGCAGCGTCAACGTGGAGCTCTCGCTGCGCATGGACGCGTTGTCCGGGCTCATGTGCCTGGTCGTCACCTTCATCGGTACCTTGATCCACGTCTACTCGGCTGGCTACATGGCCCACGACGAGGACTACGCGCGGTTCTTCGCGTACCTCAATCTCTTCTGCGGCGCCATGCTCATCCTCGTGCTGGGCGACAGCCTGCCCGTGGCCTTCATCGGATGGGAAGGCGTGGGCCTGGCGAGCTACCTGCTCATTGGCTTCTGGTACAAGGAACAGGCGAACGCCAGCGCGGGCAAGAAGGCCTTCATCGTCAATCGCATCGGCGATTTCGGCTTCCTCATCGGCATGTTCCTGCTTTTCCGCGCCACCGGCACGCTCGACATCCCGACGATTCTGGGCTCGGCGCACCCGGGCAGCGGGCTCGCCGCTCCCCTGTGGCTGGGCCAGCCGGTCGCCTTCTGGGCCGGCGTCTTCCTCTTCCTGGGCGCGGCGGGCAAGTCGGCGCAGATCCCCCTCTACGTCTGGCTGCCCGACGCGATGGCCGGCCCCACCCCGGTGTCGGCGCTGATTCACGCCGCGACCATGGTCACGGCCGGGGTCTATCTCGTCGCGCGCATGTCGGCCATCTACATGTTGGCGCCGGCCGCGCTGGCCATCGTCGCCGTGGTCGGGGCGCTCACGGCGCTGTTCGCCGCGGTCATCGGCTTCGCCCAGAACGATTTCAAGAAGGTCCTCGCCTATTCGACGGTCAGCCAGCTCGGCTTCATGTTCGTCGGCGTCGGCACCGGCAATTTCGCCGGCGGCATCTTCCACCTCTTCACCCACGCCTTCTTCAAAGCCGGTCTCTTCCTGTGCGCCGGCTCGGTCATGCACGCCATGAGCGGCTCGGGCGACATCACCAAGATGGGCGGGTTGGCCAAACGCCTGCCCTGGACCACGCGCGTTTTCCAGATCTGCTGGCTCGCCATCTGTGGCGTGCCCATCTTCTCGGGCTTCTTCAGCAAGGATGCCATCCTCGACGGCGCGTTTGCCACCGAGGTCTACGGCCACGGGCTTGGTTGGGTCGGGCCGCTGGTGGGCGCCATCCTGCTCGTCGCCGCACTCGGCACCGCGTTCTACATGTCCCGGCTCTATTTCCTCGTCTTCTCCGGTGCGTGCCGCGCCGACGAGCACACGCAGGCGCACATCCACGAGTCACCCGTCTCGATGGTCTTCCCACTCGTGGTGCTGGCCGCCGGCGCGATCCTCGCGGGCTTCGCCGGCATTCCACCGGCCATCCGCGCGCTGTTCGGCAACCACGGCGAGAGCACGCTGGCGGTCTGGTTGGCGCCGGCGTTGGGGCCACCCCTGGAGGTCGCCCATCGCACCGAGTGGATGGCCATGGGTTTCTCGACGGTCATCGCGCTTGCCGGTATCTGGCTCGGCTATCTCTTCTTCGGCGGCGGCTACCGCGCGCCGGCCCACGCCTTCGCGCGGAAAGTGCCGGGCCTCGTGCAATTGGCGCGGGACAAGTTCCGCATCGACGAGCTCTACGGCGCGATCATCGTTCGCCCGCTGCAGGTCCTGTGCCGCACTCTGTTCCTCATCGTGGATCGTGTGCTCATCGACAAGATCCTCATCGGCGGCTGGGCCTTCGCCGCCGACTTGGGTGG
>JADGRD010000108.1 GCA_017881285.1 Pseudomonadota bacterium
CGGCCGCCGTCCGTGTCCACCGGAGTCCTCGTGTCCACGGGCCGGGCCGTGTCGGTGGGTGCCGCCACGTCCGGGCCGGGCCGCGTGTCCGGCGTCGTGGTGCCGGCGTCCGAGCAAGGCGAACCACTGCTGGTGAAGTCCGTGCCGCTCACGCAGGTGTAGCGAACGCAGTTGTTGGTGAAGGATTGACCTGGATTGAGGGTCGCGGGCGTGCCAGTGGAGGTGGTGTAGGTACACGCCTGGCCGGTGTTGGTAGTGGTCCGCCCGCCGGTGCCGCCACCCCCACGGCCGCCAGTGCCCCGGTTTCCTCCTGCCGATCCATCCTTCGCGTTCGATTTCGAGTCGCTGCTACAGCCAGAAGCGAACGCCAGGGACAAACCCAATCCGATCACAGCACAGGCCCGCAAAGTGTTCATGCCGACAACTCCTGGTGAAGTTCGATGGATGGAACGCACACAGCTTGATCCGACCATTGACCCAATGATGCTTCCTCAAGCCAGGTATCCTAAGGGCTAGCACAATTCGCCAGGCTTGTCGTCAGGGAACGCCGCCGATTCCCGCCTGGTGTGCGACCGCCGACTACTTGTCGGGAGTAAGAGAGGCCTTGATTCTCGCCAGTGTCGTCTCGATGTCCGCGCGAATCTCCGCGAGGCGGGCTGGGTTCTTTGCCTCGCAACGAAGCACCAACACCGGTCCAGTGTTGGAGGCCCGCACCAAGCCCCAACCGTCTTCGAATTGGACGCGTGCGCCGTCGACGGCAATAACCGGATACCGGGCCTCGTAGTGCTCGCGCGCACGACGAACGACTTCGAACTTGATGTCATCCGGGCATTCAACGCGGATTTCTGGCGTATTGTGCACCACGGGTAGTGAGTCGATCATTGCCGACAGAGGCTCCGCGCTGTTGCTCAGCAGCTCGACCACGCGGGCCGCCGCGTACACGGCGTCGTCGAAACCGAAATAGCGGTCGGCGAAGAACATATGGCCCGACATCTCGCCGGCGAGCACCGCCTTTTCTTCCTTCATCTTGGTCTTGATGAGCGAGTGCCCGACCTTCCACATGATGGCGCGCCCGCCATGCGCGGCGATGTCGTCGTACATAACCTGGCTGCACTTGACCTCGCTGACGAAGGTGGCGCCCGGCCGCTCGCGCAAAATCTCGCGCGCGAAGAGCATCAGCAACTGATCGCCCCACACGATACGGCCGCGCGGATCCACCACGCCGATGCGATCCGCGTCGCCGTCGAGGGCGATGCCGATCTCACTACCGGTTGCCCGCAGCCGCGCCACCAGGGCCACCAGGTTTTCGGGCACCGTGGGGTCGGGGTGATGGTTGGGAAAGCGGCCGTCGGGCTCGCAGAAGAGGGGTTCGACCTCGACGCCTAGCCGGTGCAGGATGGGCACGGCAAAGATGCCGCCCATGCCGTTGCCGGCGTCGACCACGACCTGGAAACGGCGCGGCCCAAGATGAATGTTGCCGACGATGTGTTCGATGTAGGGCGTGAGAATGTCCACGTCGACGCCCTTGCCCGGCGCCACGGGCGCCGGCTTCGAACCGGCGTGGCGGCGTTCGATGCGGTGGAGCAGCTGCTGGATCTCCGCGCCGAAGATCGTGCCCTTGCCGCGCATGATTTTGAAACCGTTGTCCTCCTCGGGGTTGTGGCTGGCCGTGATCATCACGCCGCCGTCGGCCGCGAGGTGAAACACGGAGAAATACAGCCCCGGCGTGTGCACCATGCCGATGTCCAGCACGTCGAGGCCAGCGGCGAGCAGGCGCGCGCGGATCACGCCATGGATGCGCGGCGAGGACAGGCGGCAGTCGCGCGCCAGGGTAATGCGGCGAGCGCCGTTTTCGAAGAGGTGCTCGCCGATGGCGTCGCCCAGCTCAGCCACGAAATCGTCGGGAAAGTCACGTTCGGCCACGCCGCGGATGTCGTATTCGCGAAAGACTCTTGGATTCATTGCTTGACCACCAGAATTACAGAAGCTCGTTGCGCCGGCTCGCGGCCAGCGCGTCCACCACCGCCCGCACCTCCTGCGCGCGAGCCTTGGGCACCACCAGCACGGCATCCTTGGTCGCCACGACCACCAGGTCGTCGACGCCCACCACCCCGATCAGCGGCGCCCCCGGTTCGGCCACCACCACGCTGCCCGCAACGTCGCTCATGACGACATCGCCAATGGCCACGTTGCCAGCGCCGTCCTTGGGCCGAATGTCGGCGAGCGCGGACCAGCTGCCCACGTCGTTCCAGCCGAAATCGCCCGGCACCACGCGGATGCCGCTGGCCTTCTCCATGATGCCGTAGTCGATCGAGATCTTGGGCGTGGCGGGATAGCGCGCATTGGCCGTGCCCGCGGGATCGGCGCTGGTGCGGATCTCGGCGAGGATCGCCGCCAGCTCGGGCATGTGCGCCGCCGCCTCGTCGAACAGCCGGTGCGCGGTGAAGAAGAACATGCCCGAATTCCACAGGAAGTCGCCGGCCGCGAGATACCTTTCCGCCGTGGCGGCGTCAGGCTTCTCCACGAAACGCGCCACGTCGTAGACCCCATCGCGCACCAGTGCCCCTCGCCGCAGATAGCCATACCCCGTCTCCGGCCGGGTCGGCTTGATGCCGACCGTGACGATCGCCTCGGCCGCGTGTTCGAGCGCAATGGTCAGCACGCGGCCGTACTCGGCCTCGTCGGCGATGAAGGCGTCCGAGGGAATCACGGCCAAGCGCACGTCGTCCCCCGCCCGGTGCGCGGCCGCGAGGGCGCCCAGCCCGACCGCGGGACCGGTGTTGCGCGCGGCGGGCTCGGCCACCAGGTTCTCGTCCGGCAGCTCGGGCAGGGCGCGGCGAATCGCGGCGGCCTGATCCGCGGCGGTCACGACCAGGGTACGCTCCCGGCCGAGGACGCGACTGACCCGGCCGAACGTGGCGGCGATGAGCGACTCGGCGCCGCCCAAGGCAAGAAGCTGCTTGGGCCGGCTCCGGCGCGAGGCCGGCCACAGGCGTGTGCCCCCACCACCGGCGAGAATCAGCGCGAACGCTTGGGACTTGGACATCGCGCGACTTTACATCAAGAATAGCGGCCAAAGTCCATGGCGCTCGCGATCTTCCTCATCGTCGCCGGCCTCGGCCTGTGCGTATACGGCGTGCTGCTCGCTACCGGCATGCGTCGGCCGCTCGATCTGCTGGGCGCGCTGCTGGCGGCGGCCGGCCTGGCCACCGCCATGCTCGGCGCCGGACGCCTGCTTTCCCAACGCTTCTTCTCGGGCTAGTCTCCCCGGCTAGGAGAACCTCATGCGCTTGCTTCCTGGACTCGTCCTTCTGTCGCTCCTTGCCTCCCCCCCAGCCACGGCTGCGCCTGCCGCCCCAGCCGCCCGCCTGACCAAGGTCACCGCGGTGGAGGGCATTACCGAGTATCGCCTCGACAACGGGCTGCGCGTCCTCATCTTCCCGGACCAGAGCAAACCCACCGTGCTGGTCAACATCACCTACCTGGTGGGCTCGCGCCTCGAAGGCTACGGCGAGACCGGCATGGCGCACCTGCTCGAGCACATGCTGTTCAAGGGCACCAAGAGCCGGCCCGACATCTGGAAGCTCTTGCAGGACCACGGCGCCCACTTCAACGGCACGACCTGGTGGGAGCGCACGAACTACTTCGAGGAGATGCCGGCCAGCATCGAGAATCTGGAGTTCGCCCTGGCGCTCGAGGCCGACCGCATGGTGGCCAGCAAAATCGCCGCGGAGGATCTGGCCAAGGAGTTCTCGGTCGTGCGCAACGAGTTCGAGAAGACCGAGAACTCGCCCGACATCGTGCTGGAAGACAAGATGCTGGCCGCCGCTTACCAGTGGCACAACTACGGCAAGTCCACCATCGGGTCGCGCAGCGACATCGAGCGCGTGCCCATCGAGAACCTGCGCGCCTTCTACCGGCGCTACTACCAGCCCGACAACGCCATCCTCATCGTCGCCGGCAAGCTCGACGAGAAGCGCGCCCTCGAGTTGGTGGCCAAGTACTTCGGCGAGATCCCGCGCCCGAGTCGCAAGCTCGCGACCACCTGGACCGTCGAGCCGGTGCAGGACGGCGAGCGCCAGGTGACGCTCCGCCGCGCCGGCGACGTGGCCATCGTGTCGCTGGTCTACCACGGCGTCGCGGGCGCCGACCCGGACAAGGTGGCGGAGGACGCCATCGTCGACATCCTGACCAACAAGCCGAGCGGCCGCCTGTACAAGGCCCTGGTCGACAAGGGGATCGCCAGCGAGGTGACCGGCACAGCCTATCCCATGGCCGAGCCGGGCGTCATGATCTTCACCGCCAAGGTGGGCAAGAACGGCTCGGCCAAGGAGGTGCGCGACGTGATGACCAGCATCGTCGAGTCCCTGGGATCGAGCCCCATCACCAAGGAGGAAATCGAGCGCTGGCGCGCGGGCTTCTTCCGCGAATACGAGCTGGTGCTGGCCGAAACGGCGAAGACCGGCATCGTGCTCTCGGAATTCGCGGCCATGGGCGACTGGCGCCTGCTCTTCCTCACCCGCGATCGCGTCAAGACGACCTCCGCCGAGGATGTCGCGCGCGTGGCCCGCGCCTACTTGAAGCCGTCGAACCGCACCCTCGGTCTCTTCCAGCCAACCAAGGAACCCGACCGCGCACCCCTGCCGCCCGTGCCCGACGTCCCTGGCATGCTCAAGGAATACCAGGGCGCGCCCGCCGCGGCGGCCGGCGAGGCCTTCCTGGCCACCGTCGAGAACATCGAGAAACGGACCTTGCGCCTGGACCTGGCCGTGGGCCTCAAGCTGGCCCTGCTGCCCAAGAAGACCAAGGGCGGACAGGTGCGGTTGGCCCTCACCGTGCGTTTCGGCTCGGCGAGCGATCTGAAGGGCAAGGTGGCGGCAGCGAACCTGCTGCCCGAGATGCTCCTGCGCGGGACGCGCAAGCTCACCTTCGAGCAGCTCAAGGACAAGCTCGACCTGCTCAAGGCCGAGGTCAGCCTCGGCCACGGCCACGGTTCGCCGAGCACGGTCAACGTCGCGCAAGTGCGGGTGAAGACCGTGCGGGAAAACTTGCCGCAGGTGATGGATCTCCTCGGCCAGATGCTGCGCGAGCCGGCCTTCGCCCGCAAGGACTTCGAGTCCCTGCGCAAGGAGATGCTGACCAAGCTGGAAGAGCAGCTCTCCGATCCCACGGCCAACGCCAGCGTCACGCTCATGCAGCGCCTGCTGCCCTTCCCGCCCGACGACGTTCGCTACACGCCGACGATCAAGGAGACCATCGAACGCCTGCGCAAGGTGAGCGCGGCGGATCTGGCCGCAATGCACAAGCGGCTGTGGGGCGCCAGCGCGGCGCAGCTTGCCATCGTCGGGGATTTCGATGCGACCGCCGTGAAGGCCGACATCGACAAGGCCCTCGCCACGTGGAAGTCGCCCAAGCCCTACCAGCGCGTCCCCCTGCCCTTCCAGGCCGGCAAGGGCAGCGACGACACCATCGACACCCCTGACAAGGAGATGGCGTTCGTGGCCGCCGGCCAGACGCTCGAGGCGCGCGACGACGATCCCGCCTACCCCGCGCTCTACCTGTGGAATTACATGCTGGGCGGCAGTCCGAGCTCGCGCCTGTTTCTGCGCCTACGCCAGAAGGAAGGCATCTCCTACGGCGCCTTCTCGCAGCTTGTGGCCCACCCCATCGACAAGAGCGCTTTCTTCTTCGCCGGCGCCCTGGCCGCGCCCGCCAACATGGAGCAGGCCATGGCCGGCGTCCTCGGAGAAGTCGAAGGCGTGCTAAAGAGCGGCGTGAGCGAGAAGGAGCTGGCCCAAGCCAAGCAAAGCCACGCCAAGGCCTGGGAAGCCCGCATCGCCGAGGATGACTTCGTGGTGGGCGAGCTGAACCAGGGCCTCTTCCTCGGCCGCACGCTGGCCTATTGGAGCGACCTGAACGCGAAGATCGAGAAGCTGACGGCCGCCGACGTCAATGCCGCGGCCCGGCGGTTCATCGCTCCGGCGAAGCTGGCGAAGGTGCAGGCGGGCGATTTGGCGAAGGCGAAGAAGAAGTAGCGGCCCCACTTCCTGCCCCATCCCCGGCGGCCGTGGAAACGCGTATGATGCTCGTGGGCGTTCCGCCCCGCAAGGAGTACCCATGCGCACGAGACTGAGCTTCGTAATCGTCGTGGCAATCACCGGCGCCGCAGCTTGCGGCAAGAGCGACCAGGAGAAGTTCGCCGACAGCTACTGCGGTGAGATTGTCAAGTGCTGCGCCAAGGCCGGGGTTTCCGGCAATGGCCAATTCTGCCATCTGGCGATGTCAGGCGGTGGCTACAACGCGAAGGCCGGCGATTCCTGCCTGGCCGAGATGAAGCAGCAGGTGGCCGCCGGCTCGTTCTGCGACAACCTCGACGGTCCGTCCGCGTGCGATTCGGTCTTCCCCACGGCAAGCGGCAACAATAAGCCGGGCGAGGTCTGCCAGTTCGACAGCGACTGCGCCACCTCGACCGCGGGGCCCGTGAGCTGCGCCAGCATCTATACTGGCACGAACCCGGTCTACAAGTGCCAGGTGCAAATGCCGGGCAAGGCCGGGGACACACCCTGCGTGGGCACGCGGCAGGGCACCCTGGTCTCGTACTACACCGACCCCAACGCGACCGATGTCCTGGCCCAGGGCTACGTCTGCGACACGGCCGACGGGGTCCGGTGCAAGGCCGGGACCTGCGTGGCCCTGGCGCAGGTGGGCGAGGCCTGCACGTATACGTCGGATTGCATCGCCGCAGCCTTCTGCGATTACTCCAAGGATCAGTGCGTGGCCCGTTTCGCCGCGGGCGGCGCCTGCACGGGCAACGACAGTGCCGAGTGCGTGGACGGCTACTACTGCCCGACGACCGGCACCAAGCAGTGCACGGCGCAGCTCGGAACCGGCGCCCAGTGCTCCGACGATGCCATGTGCCAGTCGGACATGTGCTCGACCACCTGTCAGCCCGGTTTCATCGACACGATGGGCTTGGCAGCGCTGTGCGCGGGGTGAGTCACCAGGGTAGCGGTTCGCCCAGGTGGAAGAACTGACCTGTGGGACCGTCGGCGGGCAAGGTGGCCAGGTTCACGGCCGTCTTGGCCCCGTCGACGACGTTCATGGGCGCGTCCTGACCGCCGAGCTCCGTGCGCACCCAACCCGGATGCGCCGAATTTACGTTGAGGGCCGTGCCGCGCGTCTGGTGGGCCAGCGCGACCGTGAATCCGTTGAGCGCGGCCTTGGATGCCGTGTAGGCAAGACCGCATAGGTCACGGCGACCTGCTTTTCTGCTAGAGGTAGCTACAGCATGACCACCGACGGCAAGCGCGCGCATCCTCTGCTCTGGGTTCCCACCCTCTATTTCGCCATGGGCACGCCCATGATCGCCGTGTCGGTCGTGGCGGCCATCATGTACAAGAACCTCGGGCTGTCGAACACCAAGATCGCGGCCTACACCGGTGCGATGTACCTGCCGTGGGTCCTAAAGCCGCTGTGGGCGCCTCTGGTCGAGCTGTTCCGCACCAAGAAGTTCTTCGTGCTGACCATGGAATGCGCCATGGTGGTGACCTTCGCGTGCCTGGCCCTTGCGCTCAGGCTGCCCCTCTACGTACCGCTGACCATCGGCTTTTTCTGGCTCACCGGCTTCGCCTCCGCCACCCAGGACATCGCCGGTGACGGTGTCTACCTGACCTCGTCGACGGCGAAAGAGCAGGCGCTCTACATCGGGGTACAAGGCGCGTTCTGGAACCTGGGCCGCGTGCTGGTGTCCGGCTCGCTCGTCAGCCTGACCAAGATCCTCTTCGACTGGGCCGCGGAGGGGAAGCCGGCGCCGGCGAGCGGGCCGCATCCGGCCTGGTTCACGGCGTGGATGATCGTGATGCTGCTCATCGCCTGTATCATGGCCGCGTCCGCCGTCTATCACTATTTCATGCTGCCGCCGGGCGCGAAGGCGCCGGATGCCGCGCGTGGCGTGGCCGAAGCGCTGCGCACCACCGGTGACGCCTGGGCCAGCTTCTTTCGGAAGCCACGCGTGTGGATGATGATCGCGGTGGTCTTCTTCTATCGCTTCGGCGAGGGGTTCATCGAGAAGATCGGACCGCTCTTCCTCATCGACACGCGTAGCGTCGGCGGCCTGGGGCTCGACAACATGGCGCTCGGCCAAATCAACGCCATCGGCACCGTGGTCTTCGTGGTGGGAACCCTGCTCGGCGGCTGGCTCGCCGCGCGCCTGACCCTGCGCCGCGTGTTCGTGCTGCTCGCCTTTTGCCTCAACGTCCCGCTCGTCACCTACTTCTACTTGAGCCACACGATGCCCACCAACCTGACCTTGATCGCATGCACGGTGTTCATCGAGAAGTTCGGCTATGGCCTCGGCACGGTTGGGATGATGCTGTACATGATGCAAGAGCTGTCGCCCGGCCCCTACCGCACGGCCCACTACGCCTTCGCCACCGGCATCATGGCGCTCAACATGATGCTCACGGGCATGGTCAGCGGCCGCATCCAGGCGGCGCTGCACTACCAGAACTTCTTCCTCTTCGTGTTGCTCGCCTCGATTCCGCCCATTGTCATCGCCTGGTTAGCGCCCTTCCGCGCGCCCGACCAAGCGGCGCAAGTGGCTGGTTCTTGAGACGCACCGCCGGGAAGTGGCTTGCGCACCTTGGGCGACAAGGTGCGCAGGCGGCTACGCGCCAGAAGGCCGCGACGATGCGAATTAGGACTATTCTAGTCGACTTTCCTTGATCTTGGGGCTCTGGCCGCCATCGTCACCCGTTGGCCGCGTTCTTGCTACACCGCGTGACGAGCGCGAGCTCGCGCGGCCCCGCAACGATCATAGAGGTGCCACATCTTGCAGTTACCAACCCTGTCTCCGGCCGCGCCATTGCTTCCACCGCGCGCGGATCTGCCTGCCGTCCTCGACGCGGCGCA
>JADGRD010000109.1 GCA_017881285.1 Pseudomonadota bacterium
ACCCAAGTCTCGCCTGCGCGGCGCCATCGCGGATCTGCGCGGCGAATTCACCGACAAGCTCGCGGCCCTGGTCGAGATCCCGTCGGTCAGCATGGAGCCCGACCGCCACGGCGACGTCCGCCGTTGCGCCGGCCTCGCCTGCGAGTACCTGCGCGAGCTCGGCGCGCAGGCCGAAATCGTGGAAACCACCGGCCTGCCCCTCGTGCTCGGAAGGCTCATCCAAGATCCCGCCTTTCCCACGGTGACCATCTACAATCACCTCGACGTGCAGCCCGCCGACGGCGAGGGCTGGAAGACCTCGCCCTTCCGCCTCGAACGCATCGGCGACCGCTACCACGGCCGCGGCAGCACCGACGACAAGGGGCCGCTCCTCGCCGCCCTCTTCGGGGCCCGGCTCGCGCTCGCTGCGTCGGTAAAGCTCAACTTTGCGTTCCTCTGGGAGTGCGAGGAGGAGGTGGGCAGCCCGAGCTTCGCGGCGGCGCTCGCCGCCCTGGCCAAGGGCTCGCCGCGGCGGCCGGCCCTACGCACGGACTCCGTCGTGGTGTCCGACACCATCTGGCCGTCGGCCAAGCAGCCAGCCATCCCCTACGGCCTACGGGGCCTCCTGGGCTTCGTGGTGCGCCTGCGCACCGGCGACAAGGCCGTGCACTCGGGAACCACCGGCGGCGCCGCCCGCAATCCCGTGGCCGAGCTCGCCGCGCTCGTCGCCGAATGCCACGATGCCCGCACCGGCCGGGTGCGCATCCCGGGTTTCTACGACGAGGTCCGCAAGCCCAGCGCGGCCGAGCGACGCGAGCTGGCCCGCTCCGGAGTCACCGTCGCCTCGTTCCGCAAGGCGCACGGCCTGCGCAGCCTGCGCGTCGCCGACGCCCGCCGCCTGGCCGAGGCGGTCATGACCGCGCCCACCTTCGAGGTGCATGGCATCGTCGGTGGCTACAGCGGGCCTGGCGTGAAGACCATCGTGCCCCACCAGGCCGAGGCCAAGCTGTCGTGCCGGCTGGTGCCCGAGCAACGGCCGCGGGAGATCTTCCGCCGCATCCAGCGCTTCATCGCCAGCCGGTGCCCGGACGCCGAGGTCCTCTTCGAGGCCGCCCTCGAACCCTACATTGCGGACACGCGCGGTCCTTGTATGCAGGCCGCGGTGCGCGCCACGCAGGAAACCTTTGGACGCAAGCCCGCGCTCACGCGCGAGGGCGGCTCCATCGGCGCGGTGGTCACCATGGCGAAGATCCTGCGTAAGGAGGTCGTCCTCCTCGGTCTGTCCCTGCCCGAGGACGGCTACCACGCCATCGACGAAAGCTTCGCCTGGCCCCAGGCGGCGGGCGGCATCGAGCTGTTCTTCCGCTACTTCCAGGGCCTGGCCGCCATCGAATAGGACGAAGCGCCGCCCCGCCTTGCGCCGCGGCCGAGGAAAGGTATGTTTTCTCCATGACCGAGGTCGCGAGCCAGCCTTCGCCGGGCAACCGGCGCACGGCTTGGAAGATCCTGCTGACGGTATTGGTGTCGGCGAGCGCCCTCTTCGGGCTTCTGTGGGCATCGCTCGGCGAGGGCGCCGAGTACTACAAGCATGTGGACGAGGCGCGCGCGAGCCAGGTGCGTCTGTCCGGCAAGCGCCTACGCGTGCACGGCAACGTGGTCCCCGGCTCGGTGGCGCATCAGGCCGGAACGCTCGACTATCACTTCGCCTTGGAAAGCAAGGCGCCACGCGAACACGCCAGCATGGCCGTCCATTTCCACGGCATCGTGCCCGACCTGTTCAAGGAAGGGGCCGAGGTCATCGCCGCCGGCGTGCTGGGTAGCGACGGGTCGCTCAAGTCCGATCGCATCGAAACCAAGTGCCCGTCGAAGTACGAAACGCAGGCGCAGAAGTAGTCGCGGATTTTCACCACGCGGTGAAAATCATGCCAAGTGCAATCCAGGCGGCGAGAAGGTAGAAATCCCCCCGGCAGGCCATGGCAGGCAATGGCCCAAAGCAGCATTCGAGCAAGTCGCCGGACGCGGGTCACAACCACGCGCTCGACGGTCTGCGTTTCTTTGCCTTCCTGCTCGTCTTCTTCTTTCACGCCTTGCAGTGGAGCCCCTGGGGCCATTGGCCCTTCATTCGTTTCGGCTTCCTGGGCGTGCCCATCTTCTTCGTACTCTCGGGCTTCCTCATCGGCGGCATCCTGCTCGACCTCAAGGACAAGCAACGCCCCGGCTTCGGGCTCGGCGCCAAGCTCAAGACCTTTTATATCCGGCGCGCCCTGCGCATCTTCCCCGTCTATTACCTGTTCATCGCCATTTTGGCCCTGCTGCTCGCCCTGTCCGGCCGCCCCGATCCCGTGGCGACCGACAGCTTCTTCTGGCACCTGGCCTACCTGACCAACTTCCGTTCGTTCTTCGCGGGCATGGACCACATTCGCCAGGGCCACTTCTGGAGCCTGGCCGTCGAGGAGCACTTCTACCTGCTGGCGCCGCTCGTGGTCCTGCTGGCCAAGCCGCGCACCCTGGTGGGCCTGCTCGCCCTCGTCATCACCGCGGTCGCCGCCGCCCGCTGGTCGATCTACGCCGCCGGTTCGGCGCGCGATTTCTGGGTGCTCTCGCCCATGCAATTCGACCTGCTCGGCCTCGGCATCGCCACCGCCATCATCGAGCGCAAGGGCCGTTTCCTCGGCATCGACGCGCGCATCCTGCGCTGGCTCGGGATCGCGAGCGCCGTGTTCTTCGTGCTCTTCATCCGCCGCTACTACCTCGGCCGCCCCGGCATCGGCATCTGGTACGCCACCTTGGGGCCGCTCTCGCTCGGTGTGGTCACGGCGGCGCTGGTGCTGACCCTGTGGCAGCGGCCAAGCTGGCTGGTGTCGCGCTTCTTCGGCCTGCGGCCCTTCGCCTACTTCGGCCAGATCAGCTACGGGCTCTACCTTTTCCATCCCAACTGCCTGGGCTGGACGACGAGGTACTTCGGCAACTACAACCTGACCAACGCCTTCATCGGCCTGGCGGTCACGCTCGGGGTGGCCATGCTCTCCTGGCACGCGTTCGAGAAGCCCATCAACAACCTCAAGAACCGCTTCAACTACGCCGGCCGGCGCCAGGTGCAGGCGATCGCCAGCGCGGAACCAGCGACCGCGTCCCTGGCGGTGCCCGAGGCGTAGTTTCGATGCGGGAGTGGAATCTCGTGCCGTCAGCAGCCGCCTGCATGCGCTGGCTTGACCCATAGTGGTGATCCCGGCCGAGCGATTCCATCAGGGCATCGGCGGCCAACGCATCAAGGTCCAGGCCGGCTCTGCGAACGACAATGGTGCCGCGCCGCGATCGTTTGTCGTTCGCGGCTCGGGGGCTTCTTGAACTACTACCATCGGGAAGCGGCATGAGGCACGGCGAGGACTTTCCGGACACCACGGGTCGGCACCGTCCTCTCCCCGCGAGCCCATCTCGATCGAGCGCGGCGCCCTCGCGGTCATCCTGGCCATTCCCAGTTCCGGATCTCCGGCATGTCCTCGCCGTGCTTCTCGATGTAATGCCTGTGTTCGACGAGCTTGTCCTTGAGCTGCTGCTTGAGGTAGATGCCCCGGTCGCCGGTCTGCGGCAGGCGGTCGATGACGTCCATCACGAGGTGGAAGCGATCGAGATCGTTCAGAACCGTCATATCGAACGGCGTCGTGATGGTGCCCTCTTCCTTGTAGCCGCGGACGTGAATGTTCTGGTGATTGGTGCGGCGGTAGGTCAGCCGGTGGATCAACCACGGATAGGCATGAAACGCGAAGATGACTGGCTTGTCCTTGGTGAAGAGCCCGTCGAAATCCATGTCGGAGAGTCCGTGCGGGTGCTCGGTAGGCGGCTCCAGCTTGAAAAGGTCGATGACATTGACCACTCGGATCCGCAGGTCTGGCAAGTGCTCACGCAGGATGGACACGGCGGCGAGCGTCTCCAGCGTGGGCACGTCGCCGCAGCAGCCCATGACCACGTCGGGCGCTACGCCCTGATCGTTGCTGGCCCACTGCCAGATGCCGATACCCTCGGTGCAGTGCTTGACGGCGGCGTCCATGGTCAGCCACTGCGGCGCCGGGTGCTTGCCCGCGATCACCACGTTGACGTAGTGTCGGCTACGCAGGCAGTGGTCCATCACCGACAGCAGGCAATTTGCATCCGGCGGAAAGTAGACTCGCACGATCTCGGCCTTCTTATTCACGACGTGGTCGACGAATCCGGGATCCTGGTGGGTGAAGCCGTTGTGATCCTGGCGCCAGACATGCGAAGCCAATAGGTAGTTGAGGGAGGCGATCTTTCGCCGCCAGGGCAGGCGTGAGGTGACCTTCAGCCACTTGGCGTGCTGATTGAACATCGAATCGACGATGTGGATGAATGCCTCGTAGCAGTTGAAGAGACCGTGTCGCCCGGTCAGCAGGTACCCCTCGAGCCAGCCTTCGCACTGGTGCTCGCTCAACATCTCCATCACGCGCCCGGCGGGCGCGAGGAACTCGTCGTTCGGCGCGGTCGCGGCGTCCCACTGGCGGTTGGTCACCTCAAAGAGGGCTTCCAGGCCATTGGAGAGCGTCTCGTCGGGACCGAAGACCCGGAAGTTCCGCTGTTCGCCGTTCAGCTTCGCCACGTCGCGCAGGAAAGGCCCGAGTACGTGTGTGTCACGTAGGCCTCGAACTCCCGGCGTGGGCACGTCGGTCGCGTACTCGCGGAAGTCGGGCATCCGCAGGTCCCGAAGCAGACTGCCGCCGTTGGCGTGGGGGTTCGCGCCCATCCGCCGTTCACCGTTGGGCGCGAGGTCGGCAAGCTCCGGCTGCAGGCGGCCCCGCTCGTCGAAGAGCTCCTCCGGCCGGTAGCTCCGGAGCCAGTCTTCCAGCAACCCGAGGTGCTGGGGATGGGTGGCAGGGTCGGACAGCGGCACCTGGTGCGCCCGAAAGGTGCCTTCAACCTCGCGCCCGTCGACTACCTTGGGCCCCGTCCAGCCCTTGGGTGATTTGAGAACGATCATTGGCCAGCGTGGTCGCTCGCGTTTTCCGTGGACCCGGGCGGCCTCCTGAAGTGTCCTGATCTGCTCCACCACCGTGTCGAGCGCCCGTGCCATCTCCTCATGCATCAGCGCGGGCTCGTGACCCTCGACGAACAGGGGTGTCCAGCCGCAGCCTCGAAGAAACTGCTCCAACTCCTCGTGCTCGATGCGGGCCAGGACCGTCGGGTTGCTAATCTTGTACCCATTGAGGTGGAGGATCGGCAGCACCGCACCGTCAGTCACGGGATCGAGGAACTTGTTGGAGTGCCATGCAGTAGCGAGCGGCCCCGTCTCTGCCTCGCCGTCGCCGACGACGCAGGCCACGACAAGGCTCGGATTGTCGAACACTGCCCCAAAGGAATGGCTGAGCGAGTAGCCGAGCTCGCCGCCCTCGTGAATCGAGCCCGGGCACTCCGGCGACGCGTGACTCGGAATTCCTCCGGGGAAGGAGAACTGAATGAAGAGCCTGCGCAGCCCCGCCTCATCCTGGCTGATATCGGGATAGATCTCGCTGTAGGTGCCCTCCAAGTAGGTGTTGCCCACGACGGCCGGTCCGCCATGCCCGGGGCCGGAGACGTAGATCATGTCGAGGTCGTACTTCTTGATGACCCGGTTGAGGTGCACGTAGATGAAGTTCTGCCCAGGGGTCGTGCCCCAGTGCCCCAGGAGCATTCGTTTGACGTCGGCAAGTGCCAGTGGCCGCTTCAGCAGCGGGTTGCCACAGAGGTACATCTGACCAACCGAGAGGTAATTGGCTGCCCGCCAATACGCGTCGATCTTGCGCAGTAGCTCGGGGGTGAGTGTCTCGGTCGCTGGTCTCATGAGTCCTTCTCCTTCATTGCTCCGCCGACCTGTGGTCGGAGGAGGGGATGGCAGGTGGTCTCTTCATCGTGCGTGCGCCCTCGTCGGTCGGCTCATCGCTGCCACGTGATGTGGGCGTCCTCCAGCGGAAGCGCGATGCCAGCATGGCGCGGGATTGCTCGCGGCGTGTAGTCCGCCGGTGGACGGACCGCAGACACAACCGCTCGGTAAAGGCCGCCGTCGGGCGAGCGCTCCAGCGGGCGTACCCGCTTCATCTCCCGCCGCACTGGGGCTACGTCCTTGACCCCGTCGGCATAGAGCTCGACCCGCACCGCTTCCAGGTCGAGACCACCGAGGTACACCTCGACCTCGAATGCGTGCTGCTCGCCATCGGTTGTGACGTTCACCTTGCCGAAGCGTAGCGTGCCCCACTGTTGATCCAGGGCCCGTCGCCAAGCGGCCAGCTCCGCGCCCTTCGCGCCCTTGTCGGCGGCGCGCTCACGGTAGGTGGAGGCAGCCGAGACATAGTATCGTTCGGCGTACTCGCGGACAGCGCGGTTGGTGGAAAAGCGCGGCGTCAATCGCGCCATGCTCTCCCGCATCCGCGCCACCCATGCGGTGGGAACGCCGCCAGCATCGCGGTGGTAGAACTCGGGGATGACCTGGCCCTCGAGCAGGTCGTAGAGCGCCTCGGCTTCGACCGCGTCCCAAGTCGGATCGTCGCCGTGCTCCTGCCCATCCCCAAGCGCCCATCCTACTTCCGGCGTGAAAGCTTCGGCCCACCAGCCGTCGAGCTCCGAGAGATTGATGCCCCCATTGACCAGCACCTTCATGCCGCTCGTCCCGCTCGCTTCCCACGGCCGACGAGGCGTATTGATCCAGACGTCCACCCCCTGCACGAGGTGCTCCGTGAGCAGCATGTCGTAGTCGCAGAGGAAGACCACATGACGGCGAACCTCGGGCCGCCGGATGAACTGTGTCCACTGCTTGATGAGGGCTTGGCCTGCCTGGTCCGCCGGATGGGCCTTGCCGGCGAGGACGAGTTGCACGGGGCGCTCCGGCTGGGTCAACAGACGCACCAACCGCTCCGGGTCGTGCAGCAGGAGGTTGGGCCGCTTGTAGGTTGCGAAGCGACGAGCGAACCCCAGCGTCAACCTGCTGGGGTCCAATAGGTGCCTTGCCTCCTCCACCACCTCGATCGAGGCGCCGGAGGCAACGAGCTGGCGGGGAACACGGTCGCGGATATATTCCACCAGGGACTCGCTGGCTGCGGTGCGGAATCGCCAGAGTCTTGCGCTCGAAACGCGACGCATCTGTTGCTCGGAAGGCTCCGTCACGACCAACCAGCGGTCTTTCCCGCAGGCCTCGGTCCAGAGATTGTCGGCCGCCGCGGAATCCCAGCTCGGCGTGTGAACGCCGTTGGTCACGTGTCCGATCGGAACTTCCTCCTCCGGCCAGTGAGGAAAGAGAGGCAGGAAGATGCGACGGCTCACCTCCCCGCGCAGTCGACTGACGCCATTGACGGCCCCGCTCCCACGGACCGCCAGATTGGCCATGTTGAAGGGCTCCGACGAGTCGTTCGGGTTCTCGCGTCCCAGGGCCAGCAGGTCGTGAAGTTTCGTGCCGAGCTTCTGCTCCGCATAGCCACGGAGATAGTGCTCGATGAGCTCTGGCGCGAAACGGTCAAACCCGGCGCTCACCGCGGTATGGGTGGTGAAGAGGTTCCCCGCTCGGGTAACGGCCAAGGCGACCTCGAAGGGCTGCCCGGATTCCTCCATGAAGCATCGGGCGCGCTCCAACACGGCAAAAGCCGCGTGCCCCTCGTTCAGGTGACAGATCTCCGGATGGTGCCCAAGCGCGGCGAGCAGCCGCCACCCACCGATGCCAAGGAGAAGCTCTTGCTTGAGACGCAGCTCGGGCCCGCCCCCATAAAGCTCGCTGGTGATCCCACGATGGGCAGGGAAGTTCGCCACGTCATTGCTGTCCAGCAGATAGAGCTTCGCTCTCCCCACCTGCACGTGCCAGGCGCGCAGCCACACGGAGTAGCCGGGAAGGGCGATCTCCAGGCGCAACCACTCGCCATTCGGGCGGCGCAAGGGTGTGATGGGCAACTGTCCGGGGTCGTTGTAGGGGAAGAGAGCCTGTTGCTCTCCGTTCCTGTCGATCACCTGGCGGAAGTACCCTTGCTGATAGAGCAGACCGACGCCGACCACCGGCACGCCCAAATCGCTGGCGGCTTTGAGCTGGTCACCCGCTACATTGCCGAGCCCGCCCGAGTAGATCGGCAGAGCTTCGCTCAGCATGAATTCCATGCTGAAGTAGGCGACGGAGGTGAGGGGGCTCCCCGCATGCGCCTGCTGGAACCACGCAGGCGACTCGATCGCCTGCCGCCTGGTCCGAACGAGGCCGTCGACGTCTTCACGAAAGGCGGCATCAGCCAGCAGGCGCGCGACCTGGTCGCGCGAGACCGTTTGCAAGACTGTCCACGGGTTGTGCGTGAGCTCCCATAGCGCTGGATCGAGCTGCCGCCATATGCTGTCGGTGGCGTGATTCCACGACCAGCGCATATCCAGGGCAAGCTCCGCCAGCGAATCGACTCCGTCGATGTCCGTAGGCAGCACGTTGTACGAGGGTTGGCCGACTCGCGATTGGTTGTGCCTATCATTCTTCATCGGGGGCCGGCGATCTGACATCTGGGTTGGATGCCTGCGCCATGCCTAAGGGATCAGGCTGGACGAACTTTGTGCGAAGAGAGCCAGTGCCGCAGAACGGGCCCGACAAGAGCTATCAGGATGTTGTCTGGGCTCCTTCAAATTGATGGAGACAAGTGGGCGGCACATCAGGTTGTCCAGACGATCTCGATGGAGGGTCTCGAGCTTTTCTGGGGCCGTCGCTGGAGTATGCTCGTGGAGCTGACGCCAGCTCGTCGACGAGATGCTGTCGTCCTATCATCCGTACGACTGCTGCACACAAAGCTTGGCCGTCTGCCTGCGCGAGCAGGCTGTCTGTCCACTCGCTACTCGACTGGAGCGTGCCGTTGTTCGGATGGCTGCCGCTGGCCTCGATCTCGCCGCCCCGACCACGAACGAGGTCTTCGTCGATCTGGG
>JADGRD010000757.1 GCA_017881285.1 Pseudomonadota bacterium
ATCGCGCCGACGCCATGAATGCCTACGAAATCATGCCCGACGAGCTCAGGCATCGCGGTTCGCCTGAGCTCACCACGACCATGGAAGCAGCCGCGGCACCCGAGATCATAGACCATGTGAACGTGGTCTTCGTGCCGACCGGGGCGACCCTGCCAGGACCGCTGGCTGCCGCCCTTGGCAGTCGATTCAACTTGGCCCTGGCGTACCAGAACGCATTCAGCGTCTACGCACGCCGCGACAGTCCTTCGCCCTAGCTGCCGTACTTGTGCCTCGCCCAGTCGTCGGGCGATCGAGAATGACCCGGTGGCCGCGGCTTTCTTCCACGGTTTCAACCGCGGCGGGGTCGCGAAGAGGATTCAGGGTAGCGGGCCGGTCTTCGTGCCCGAGATGACACGCAGAGCGGAGCAAGCGCGGCCTTGTGCTTCCTGATCGAGCTGCGCGGGCGAACCCGACTCGCAGGTCTTGGTTGCGGAGGCTGCGTCTGCGAGTGGAACCGTGCGGGTTTCGACGCGCACGCTGTCACCGGCGCGAGTGAGCTCGCTCGGGTACCACTTGCGATTCGTGCATAGACCGTCCACATAGTAGCCGGGGTACTCGGAGCCATCGCGGAGCAGGTTCACACTAATCTCCTCGGTGAGGAACAACCCGTACTCTGCTGAGACCGGGGTCCCCGCCCGAACCGCAGCGACCTTTTCCGCGCACTCGATCGCATCGTTGCAGGCGAAAAGCCCCAAGAGCGCGGGACGCACAGAGGGGCCACCCGCCATCACGAATGTCAGCTTGTGCGCGCTCGTCTCCGACGGACCCTCGACGTCACAGGCCGTGGGGTTCACGGTGAAGGACTCGAGAGCGTAGGTTCCCTCGAAGCTGGCGATCGTGGCCGGAGAAACCCCGGTGATGATCCGGACACCGCCAGCGCCGGAGTCTCCCACGCCGCTGCCTCCGGCTCCGCCGGTCGAGCCTGTGGTCCCGCCAACACCTCCAGCTGGGCTCCCATCGTGGCAACCAGCCAGGACCATCATCGCAAGCACCAAGAGAACGACACCCAAACGTGAAGAGCTGTCGATCATGGTTCCTCCTGTAGAGGGACAGAGGATCGCTCGGACCGAGGTCAGACGCAAACGCCAGGTGAGAGCCGGGCGGAAGCGCGTGCCCATGAAGACGCCGGCCAGCAAGACGAGACAGGCCGCAAAGGCCGTCACGACGAGCGGCGCGAGCGCGAGGGACATGTCGCCGGTCATTCCATCCCTCCGCGCGGGCCGCGCCAGTTGGGCCGCATGTCCGCCGTGCGGCCCGCGCCGCCTGGGGCCGTCATGCGCGCCGGCGCCTCGGGCTTGCCGCGCGCTTCCGCCAGGCGGCCACGATAGTTCTCGAGGAGCGCATCGACCGAGGCCTCGCTGCGGCTCAGAATCGGCCCCGGCGCAAGGCCCATGCCCAGCGCGAAAATCACGACGGGTATCGGCGGTGGCGCAGAGAGGTTGCGTGCAAACTACCCTCGGTCAGGGATCACACGAGGAGGATTCAACTACCCTCGGTCGGGGATCGCCGGGGATCGAGGGAATTGACTACCCTCGGTCGGGGATCGGGCGGTCGGGGATCGGGGCTATCTACGGGCCCGCCAGAAGACTCTGGCATTCGCTCGTGTTCTCCCCTCCGCTGCTGCCGTTGCTGTAGAGGCAGCACGTATTTCCGTAGGACGGGCTGTCGAAGGCGTAGATGAGGCAACAGTCGGTCCCCGAGCGTTCGTTGCACGCGATTGACGTGTCGCACCGGTTTACACCACCTTTGCGATAGCAGCAGGGATCGCCCGAAACCAGCGCGGAGTTGTAGAACAGCAAGCACGCTCCAGCATCCTGAGTAGAGGCGTCTGAAGCGGGACCCGTGGCAGGGTTTCCAGAGTCGCTGTGTGTGGTGTTGACATTGGTGGCCATGGGACTTCTCCCACACCCAGCAAAGAGGAGCCCAAGCGAAAATAGGAGGATGAGCGCAGAGGATGCCGTGTCCTTCATGGTCGTAAGTAATATACTTTGGCCTGCAAGAACCTTACAGAGAATGGTTAGGAGGTCGCGCAGGTCCCGAGTCTTGCCTAGACTTCTTCGGAGAAGGCCTTCCAGAATCGCGACTCATATCGAGATCGGCGGTGTATCCGCGGTGGCACTCGTCGGCGAGGGCGTCGCTGAAGGAAGGCCCCGCCGAGGCCGCTTGTGTTGGAACCGTCGGGGTGCTCGTCAAGCGCGGACGTGCCTGTCCAAGGCCGTCCGCAGCGGCTGGCTCGACAATGCAGTGTACGGTGAGGTCGCGTCGCGCGGCTACCAGGGGCTCTTGCAAGAGCTCGTCGAGCTGCGCGCCGACGGCGACCTCGATCTCAAGAACGTCCGCAAGGTGGCCGCCCCGAGAAGCGGCAAGCTGAAGTGCTGGATCGACTGGGCGTCCATCTGCCCGAGCGGATCGGAACCGACGGCGTCACAGGGCCCTTTTGTAGTCCAGACCTTCGAGGCGCACTTACGTGATTTTAGGCAGTTAGGCGAGCTTCGCCCGCTCTACTGCGCAACTTCGGCTAGGCCCGTTGCCCGACTTGAGCCTTTTCTGCGACTTCCGCTACTGCTTACATGGCGCTCCGTGGTCCGCGCATCGGCGGCACGCTCGCGCTGAA
>JADGRD010000758.1 GCA_017881285.1 Pseudomonadota bacterium
ACGAGATGGGATGGAACTACCTTTCCATGCTCACTCAGGCCGACAGGGACAAGGCGATGAACCTCCTCTTCGGCGCCGATGGCACGCGATTCGCCATCGGCCGCATCCCGATCGGGGCGACCGACTACTCGATGGACCGCTACACGCTCGACGAGACGGCCAACGATACGTCGCTCGCCAACTTCTCGATTGGCCGCGACAAGGAGAAGCTGATTCCCTTCGTCAAGGCGGCGCAGGCGGTGAAGAGCGACATCCACTTCTGGTCCAGCCCGTGGACGCCGCCCACCTGGATGAAGGACGGACCGTTCAACGACAGTTTCGCGTTCGACGGCGGCACGATGAAGAAGGACGACGCCACGCTGAACGTGTACGCTCAGTACTTGATCAAGTTCGTGCAAGCGTACGCGGAACAGGGGATCTCCATCGAGGTGATCTCCCCTCAGAACGAGCCGGGCTACAGCGGAACCTACCCGACCTGTGGGTGGGCGCCGGCGACCTACGCCACTCTCGTTGGCAAGTATCTTGGCCCCGGGATCGCCAGCGCCGGTCTCACCACGAAGATCATGCTCGGCACCTTCAATAATGGCACGGGGGATACGTCGATCGTCAGCACCGTAATGAGCGACGCCACCGCGAAGGGCTACATCAGGGTCCTGGGCTATCAGTGGGGTATGGATGGCAACATCAGCAGCTCCAAACAGTACAATGTCCCCATTTGGCAGACGGAGCACATGTGCGGCAACTATCCCTGGCTGACGCCATTCAACGCGAACGTGGCGCCCAACGACCAGGCGTACGCCGTCGAGAGCTGGGGCCTCATCCGAGACTGGATCAAGAAGGGCGTCACCGCGTACAGCGTGTGGAACATGGTGCTGGACACGGTGGGCAACGGCATCGACTCGAAGCGCGTCTGGCCGCAGGACGCCCTTCTGACGGTGGACACCTCGGCGAAGAAGCTGAACATCACGCCGGCCTACTACGTCTTCCGTCACTTCTCGCAATTCGTCGCGCCTGGGGCAACGGTCGTGGGGACGACCGGCGGCGACGCGGTGGCGTTCAAGAACCCCGACGGCAGCATCGTCGCGGTGGCGTACAACTCCGGAGCTGCGAAGACGATGACCGTGGCCATCGCGAACAATAAGCTGCAGTTCGCGATGCCGGGCACCGGATGGGCCACTGTGGTTTCGCGCTGATCACTGCTCGAACATCGGCCCGGCGCCCAGCGCCCCCCGCCGTGTCCCAAACCCACCCTGCCCCATCAAGCCTGCTAGGGAACGCTCGTGGTTTACAGGTGCTTCGGCGCCTCCTCGTCCTTGGGCGGGGGCTCCTTGGTCTGGGCATCTAGCGAGCGGCTGACCACGTCGCGGGCGCCCAGGCCGACGGCCAGGGCGAGGGCGAGCACAACGCCGCCGAAGAGCAGGGCGAAGGCGATCTTGACGATGTCGCCGCCCACGCCCAGGTGATCGAGGGCCATGGCGTAGGTCACGATGAGCAGCAGCCACTTCATGACCTGGCTGATGAGACGCGCCGACTGGATTTGCATGTTGACCGCACCCACGAGGACGCTGCGGGCCAGGAAGCGGGCGAGCAGGCTGCCGAAGAAGAGCACGGCCAGGGCGACCAGCAGGCTCGGCAGGTAATTGAACACGCGGATGAACAGCCGCGCCGTGAGGTTGTCCTCCACGGCCAGGAGCCCGAGGAGCAGGCCGAACAGGATCACGATCCAGGTCGTGACCCTGCACACCAGCCGGGTCGGGCTCTTGCCGGGCGAGATCTCGGCCAGGCCGGAAAAGCCCCACTGTTCCAGCCGCGCATCGAACTTCACGCCCCGGAGCATCCGCCGGAGCACGATGCGAATCATCCAGGCCAGGAGCGCGGACAGCAACAGCGCCAGGAACATGGCCAGGAGGCTCGGGAGAAATGCCGCCACGCCGGTGAGCACGCGTTCGAACGACGCGCCCAGGGTTTCTTCGACGTTCTTCCACATGGTGAGCTGTCCTTTCGTCGGAATTTCACGGGTTGAACCGGTCGGGGGATCGCCATCGGGAAATCAAGTAGGGCTTCTGGGCTTCGTAGGTCTGGCACAGGCTTTCCAAGCGCCGCTCGCTCTCCGCGCTCGTCGCATCCTGCATCTCGCGCGCGAAGGACGCCAGCCACCCGAGGTAAAGCGGCAGGAACGCGCCCAGCAGGTGGTTGCGGTTGAGGGTGCGCATGCGGTAGCCGAGCGCGAAGTCGAACACGGTCCGGCACCACGGCTCGTCGGGCAGCGTGAAGGCCTCGGGGGGCGCGGCCGCGAGGCGCTTGAGCTCGAGCAGCGTGGCGGGCGGCAGCACCATGGACCACAGGTCGGCAAGGTTGCGGATGCCGAGCCGGTACGACTCGACTAGCTTGCGCGTGTCGAAGGTGGGCGCGGAAGCGGCGGTCACGCCATCGACGGCCGGGCCGAGGACGGGGGTGGGCTGCGAGCCGCGCACCTTCTGCCAGACCGAAGCGTTGCGGCTCATGTCCTCGAACAACGAGCCGAGCACGTGGGTCAGGGTGGTGCCGAGGTCGGCCGAGGTCCCGGGCGCGGCCTGGTGTTTCTCGCCCAGGCGCGCCTGGCAGACCTTGAACCCTCCGCAGATGGCCTGCGTGGTGGTCCAGA
>JADGRD010000759.1 GCA_017881285.1 Pseudomonadota bacterium
AGCTGCGCCCGCCGGATCATCTCGGCCGCCGCCCGGCGTGTGAAGGTCAAGAGCAGCACCCGTCTGGGATCCGCCCCTCGGACGATCAGCTCAGCGACCCGATGGGCGAGGGTAGCGGTCTTCCCCGAGCCGGCCCCCGCGATGATGAGGAGCGGCCCGTTCCCGTACTCCACCGCGGAGCGCTGGGCGGGGTTGAGTTGGTCGGGTTGCTTGTCCACTGCCACCTAACACTAATCAAATGTTCAGCATGAGGCAAGGAAGCGGGGGCCTTGCCGTGGCTGTTTCCACCTGGTCTCGGCAACGCGCCTAGAAAAGTTGCGAAAGTAGCGTGCGCGCCGGCACCACGACGGGATCGCGACGCGCGAAACAGTCGGCTGCCTTGAAGGGGAGAAGCGAGCGTCTGCACGCGGACGCACAGCTCCAACTGCTGTGACACGTGTGTTTCAAATGTATGTAAGTATTTAAGAATGTAATTGACATGCATGTGCATGTTCACCACAATTGGGACATGAGAACGACCATAGAGCTCCCCGACAACCAGCGTGCCCGACTGCTCGACCTCGCCGCCCGGCGCGGCGAGAAGGGGTTCTCGCGTCTGATCCAGGAGGCCGTCGAACGCTTGCTGACCGACCACGATTCGCGCAAGGCTCGCACCGATGCCGCGCTCGCCCTCAAGGGCTCGATGGGCGCGAAGGCGGCGGACGATCTCGCGGAGTCCGTCGCGCGCATCCGGAGCACCTGGCGATGATGATCGCGGACTCCGACGTGCTCATCGACTTTCTGCGCGACCGTGATCCCTGGTCCGGCCGGATCGAGCTGGAGATCAAGACCGGCCACCTGGCCACGACCGCCATCAACAGCTTCGAGTTGCTGAGCGGCGCGAAACGCGTGGCCGACCAGGAGACGGTGTCGCGCCTGCTTGCTGTGCTGACCGTGCTGGGCGTGACGCCCGAGGCGAGCGAGCGCGCGGCCGTGGTCCGGCGCGTGCTGGAGTCGCAGGGACAGGGCATCGGTATGGCGGACTATCTGATTGCCGGTGTCTGTCTGGCCAACGGCGGGGTCCTGTTGACTCGCAACCTGGATCACTTTGGCCGGGTGCCCGATCTGAAGCTCAGCGGGCGGCATCTCTGAGGCCATTCGGGCTAGCGGTCGCTCGGCCTTTCCCCGACCCGCCATCCACCATCCCGCTCGCTGGCCGAGCTCAAGCCGATCGAGGATCGGAGGGCGTGGGCGGCCGCGCAGGTCGAGGCAGCGGGCCGATCGTCTGCACATTGATTCGTGGCGGAGGGCGGCCGCCGGCCCTAGAATGCGACGGCAGGGAGGTTATCGAGGATGCAAAAGCTCGTCCGTGCGTTGGCCGTTCTCCTCGTGGTCTTCGCCATCGTCGTCTACGCTAGGGACTGTCGAATGGCTTTCAACTCGTGGAAGTACTGTGGGGGCGACCCCGGGCAGCCGGGGATCGTCAGTGACTACGTCAAGTTCGACTGGACCCCGGCCGGGCTCTTCAGCGATGTGCTGCGCGTGGATGGCAAGCCCGCCGCCCGACTCGTGAAGTACCATTTTTCCCTGACCGACGACGCCATCGAAATCGTCTCGTTGGACGGGACGAAGCGATCGCGCTACTGCGGGAAGTGAGGACAGTCAGTCCGGATCCCCGCTCGCGCCTTTTTTGTAAGCGATCAGAATGTTGCTTTGCCGCGCTAGCCCCTCAGCTCGATCGGTTCCGGCTTGAATTCGATCCGGCTGACGGCGTCCACCGTGAGCGTGAACGCGCCGTAGTCTTCCTCGACCTTGCCTTCGATGAAGTACGGGCGCTGGTGGTCGAGCATGTGGCAGAAGCGGCGGTAGGTTTCGGGGAAGAAAGTACATTCGAGGAGGCCGGTCTCGTCTTCGAAGGTGATGAACTCCATGGGCTCGCCTTGCAGGGTGGACACGACCTTGCCGGTGACGAGAAAGCCAGCGCAGCGCACGCGGCGGCCGGCGAGGCGCGGGAGATCTTTCGCTTTGACGACGTGGCGGCGGTTGACGGCGTCCGCACAGAGCACCATCGGGTGCACGTCGCAAAGGAAGCCAAGCGCCTGCATTTCGGCGTGCAGGCGGGCTCGCGGATCGTCGGACGCCAGCGAGGGGCGGGGAATATCCGCCGAGCGGGTGAACAGGTCGCGCGACTTGCGGTCGGCCGCGCTCTTGCGCCAAGCCGCGATCCGCCACAGGAGGCTTCCGTGGCTCTCCGTCGGGTGGAGATCGTCGAAGGCGCGCGCGTGCACCAGGACGCGCGCTTCTTCCTCGTCGGGGCGAACGCGTTCGAGGAAATCGACGATGTCGTGGTACGGCCGCTGGGCGACGATGCGGCCGCGGGTTTCTTCGCCGAGATGGCGCAAGGTGAGCCAGCCGACCCGCACGGTCGGGTCTTTGACCCCGCGATGGTCCGCGTCGAGCGAAGCTCGCCGCTCCCCACGCGAGTTGCCCTTCCACAGGATTTCGCTTTCATTCACGTCGGGCGGCAGCACGCGCACGCCGAGCCGCCGGATCTCGGACACGTAGGCCGAGGTGGAATAGAAGCCGCCCTGGTTGCTGATCACGGCGGCCATGAGCTCCGCGGGGAAATGCGTCTTCAAGTATGCGGCCTGGAACGACACACGC
>JADGRD010000760.1 GCA_017881285.1 Pseudomonadota bacterium
GCGCGTGCGGCTCGAGCCCAAGCTGCGCGTC
This sequence comes from Pseudomonadota bacterium, assembly GCA_017881285.1. Classification (GTDB taxonomy): domain Bacteria; phylum Myxococcota_A; class Polyangia; order Fen-1088; family Fen-1088; genus Fen-1118. Next base: position 32 of record JADGRD010000760.1, read on the forward strand.
GAGGGCAGCGACGATGGTGCCTTGGGCTTGCCCCGTGTGCGCTTCGATCTCGATTTTGGAGTGCGCTCCCTAGACCGGGGCGAAGCCCTGGGCAGCGTCAGCGCCGCGGCCGTGCTCTCGGCGTGGCAAGAGGGACTCGGGCTGGTGCCGCTCGACGGCGGCGGCTTCGCGCCGCTGCCCGAGGCCTGGCTTGCCCAGCACGGGCACGAGCTGGCGGCGCTGCTCGCGGCGCGCGGCAACGACGGCCGGGTGGCCACCCACGCCCTGCCCACCCTCGGCCGCTTCTGCGAGGATCTCGACCAGCCGCCACCCCCTGGGCTCGACCGCCTGGCTCCGCTCGCCCAGACCTTCGACCGCTTGCCCACGACGCCGCCCCCGCCGGCCCTCAAGGCCACGCTGCGGCCGTATCAGCAGATCGGGCTCAACTGGCTCGCCTTCCTCCGCTCGGTGGGTCTGGGCGGCGTCCTCGCCGACGACATGGGCCTGGGCAAGACCGTCGAGGCCATGGCCGCCATGGCGGGCAAGACGCTGGTCGTGTGCCCCACCAGCGTGCTGCCCAACTGGAGCGCCGAGCTCTCCCGCTTCCGGCCGTCCCTAGCCGTCAACGTGTACCACGGTCCCACGCGCAAGCTCGACGCCGCCGCCGACGTCACCCTGACGACCTACGCGATCCTGCGCCTCGACCGCGAGGAGCTGGCGCGCTTGCACTGGGACGCCGCCATCCTCGACGAGGCGCAGGCCATCAAGAATCCCGACAGCCAGGCCGCGCGCGCCGCCTACGCCCTCGACGCCGACTTTCACCTAGCCATGACCGGCACCCCGGTCGAGAACCGGCTCGACGAGCTGTGGAGCCTGATGCACTTCGCGAACCGTGGGCTGCTCGGCGGCCGGCGCGAGTTCGATGCCGAGCTTGGCCGCCCCATTTCCGACGGCATCCCCGGCGCGGCCGAGGCTTTGCGCCGGCGCATCCGGCCGTTCGTGCTGCGCCGCCGCAAGGCCGAGGTGGCACCCGAGCTGCCGCCGCGGATGGAAGCCACCATCAAGATCACGCTCGACGAGCGCGAACGAGCCATCTACGACGCCGTCCGGGCCGCCACGCAGAGCGAGTTGGTCGCGGCCCTCGGTGGGACCGGCAAGCTCGACGTGATGAAGGCCCTGGAGGCCCTGCTCCGCCTGCGCCAGGCCGCCTGCCATTCGGGGCTTCTGCCCGGCCACCACGCTGCGACCTCGTCCAAGCTGGAAGCCCTGCTCGAGGCCCTGGAAACCGCGGCCGAGGATGGTCACAAGGCCCTGGTCTTCTCGCAGTGGACGTCGCTGCTCGACCGCATCGAGCCCCTGCTCGAACAGGCCTCGATCGGTTTTTCCCGCCTCGACGGCTCGACCCGCGACCGCGCGGCCGTGGTCGACGCCTTCCAGGGGGAGGGCGGCCCGCCCGTCATGCTCGTCTCGCTCAAGGCCGGCGGGACCGGGCTCAACCTGACCGCGGCCGACCACGTTTTCCTGTGCGACCCCTGGTGGAACCCCGCCGTCGAGGATCAGGCGGCCGACCGCGCCCACCGCATCGGCCAGGAGCGGCCGGTGATGATCTACCGCCTGGTCGCCGCCGGCACGGTGGAGGAGCGCATTCTCGAGCTGCAAGCGCGCAAACGGGCGGTCGGCGAGGCCGCATTGGGCGATGCGGCAGCGGCGGCATCCCTGACCCGTGAAGACCTACTTGCCCTTCTGGCCTGATCGGGGCTAGTTAAGTGCTTTGACCGGAAGGCGAGCCGTGCCATCATGGCTGCCGCCTGGGAGGAACCCTCGATGCGAAAACTGATCGGCCTGTGCTTCCTGACCGCGACCTTGCTTGCGACCTCGGCCCATGCGCAGGGCATCTTCATCGACCGTGGCGATCCGAACGCGATCAACGCGGCGGTCGGCGGCGGAATGGTGAAGGACGCCTGGGGCATTTCGGCCCTCGGTAGCTGGAGCTATCGCGGCGTGTTCGACGCGGGCGCGGACTTCATCCGCTACGCCTACACGGCCGGCAAGAACAAGGACATCGCCGGCTACCGGTTGACCCCGTTCGTGACCTGGCACATGTTCCGGGCGGAAGAGGATGAGTTGCCCATCTCGATCTCCGCCACCCTCGGCGTGGAGCGCGAGATGTATATGGGCAATACGCCGGTGGCGAACCCCGAAGGCTGGGGCGGGTATGTCGGACCATCGGTGTATCGCCGCTTCGAGCTCGGAACCAGCATGGTCTTCGTGCCCGAGTTGCTCGTGGCCTACGAATTCAAGGCCACGCGCTACTACAGCGGCGCGCTCGACCAGACTTCGGGGAACACGGCCGACCAGAGCGGTGGTACCGGCTACACGAGCGAGTCGAAACACAGCGTGCGGGCGCTGCTCAGGCCGAACCTGCTCGTGAAGGCAGGCAACACGAAGTACCTGGTCATGCCCTATGTCGGGTACCAGGGTGGCCTCGCCTTTGGCGGGAACATCGGAGCCATGTTCTAGAACGCTCCGGGGCGGTGTCGGCGGCTGGCACGCCATCTCCTCGCTTCGGAAGGAGATGGTTGGGGTGAGGAGTTCCCTTGGCGCGGCGCGGTTGTCGCGATTGTCGATCGA
>JADGRD010000761.1 GCA_017881285.1 Pseudomonadota bacterium
GCCGGTTGCGGCAGCGGCCACTCGGGTGCCGCCGGCGGCACCGGCTATGCCACCTTCGCGTGGTACCTCTTCGACATCGAGGACACCAGCTACTCGACGCCCCTGACCTGCGCCGAGGTGGGGGCCACGTCGGTCGTGGTGACCCTGATGAACCAGGCCACGGGCACGGTCTACACGCAGACCGTCGCGAACTGCGTGGATGGCGCCATGTCGACGACCTATATCCCGGCTGGCAGCTACACGGTTGGCTTCGATCTTTATGGCGACCCGGCCATCTACGGAAACTCGACCACCCTTCTCGACAGCTTCGACGCGACCCGCACTTTCCGCGTCGTCGCCGGGGCGAACGACTTCCGCGGCGAGTACGCCCCGTTCATCGCGCAGTCCTTCACGGTCTCCTGGGCTTTTTCCGCCGGGTCGGCCCTCAATCTCTGTGCCAGCGCGGGCGCCACCTACGTCGATCTCCTCTTCGCCGTGGCTGGCAGCTCCACCTGGGTGACGAGCCCTTTCAATTGCGCCACGGGCAGCGGGGTCAGCTACGCGGTCCCCTATTTCACCACGCCGACGACCGCGCAGTGGAAGCTCTACCTGGTTGACAGCACGGGAACGGTGGATCTCCAGGTTGTCGACGGCGGCACCGTCACCCTGCCCACCACCACCAACGTCAACCTCGCCACGCAGTACTTCACCTACTAGATCTGATTTCGCGGCCGGCCGCCCATGAATCTGGGGCAGCGAATCGTCGCGCTCACCACGGCTAGTCCTTTCACCGGGGCGGGCATGAGCCTCGTCACCGCGCTGGTGGCGCTGGCCATTCTCGTCGGTCTGCGACGGCTGTTGCCGCCCGAGAACCGCGACCACGGTTCCGTGCTCAAGATCTTCCTGGCGGTGGGCGCCCTACTGGCGTTCACCCGGCTCGGCCTCCTCGCCCTTGGCGTGGGCCAGCTCGGCCTCGGCCGGGTGCTCACCATGCTGTCCACCTTTCTGGTCGCCATGGGCGTGATCGGCACCGCGGTGATGGGCGTGTTCGAGATCCTGCCGAGGAAGGCGAACATCCGCTTCCCGCTGCTCCTGCGCGACCTCGTGCTGGTGCTCGGCTTCGTGGTCGTGCTCTTCGGGGTGCTTGGGCAGAGCGGCGTCGACGTGGCGTCGCTGGTGGCCACCTCCGCGGTGCTCACCGCCATCCTTGGCCTGGCCCTGCAGAGCACGCTGACCAATCTACTGGCCGGCATCCTCCTGCACGTGGATCGCTCGCTGGGCGTCGGCGACTGGGTGCAGTTCGGGCAGCGCCAGGGTTGCATCACCGAGATCCGCTGGCGCTCGACGGTCTTGCGCACCACCGACGGCGACACGGTGATCATTCCCAACGCGCAGATCACGGCGCAGGAGATCCACAACTACTCGCGGCCGCTGCCCCGCCACCGGGCGCAGGTGCACATCGGTCTTGCCTACCGTCACGCCCCGAACGAAGTGCGCCGCGTGCTGGTCGAGGCTGCGCGCGCGACCCCCGAGGTGCTGACCGTTCCAGCGCCGGACTGTTTCCCCATCGAGTTCGGCGACAGTGCCATCGTCTACACCCTTCGCTACTGGATCGATCGCTTCGATCGCGACGGCGACATCCGGGGCGAGGTGCTGACGCGCGTGTGGTACGCGGCCGGGCGGGCCGGGCTCGAGATTCCTTTCCCGACGCGCACGCTGGTCCAGGAAGCCGCGCCGGCGGATGAGCTGCCGGCGATCAAGGGCCGCGCCCTGCGTGACCGCGTGGGCGCGCTGGAGCAGGTCGATCTCTTCTCCAGCCTTCAGCCGGCCGAGCGCCAGGTCCTGGCGGCCGGGCTGCACGAGAAGCGCTTCGCCCTGGGCGAGGCCATCGTCACGCAGGGGCAGGCCGGCGACTCCATGTTCATCATCGCCGAGGGTCGCGTGCAGGTGTCCCTCGGCCAGGACAACATCTACAGCAGCCTCGCATCGCTCGCGGCGGGCGACATCCTGGGCGAGATGTCGCTCATGACCGGCGAGCCGCGCACGGCGACCTGCCTGGCCGCCACCGACGTGCTCTGCTACGAGCTGGATCACGCGACCTTGCAAAGCGTGCTCACCACGCGGCCGGCGATCGCGGATCAGATGTCCGCGCTGCTCGCGGCACGCCAGCAGCATCTCGAGCGCAAGGGCGACGAGCTCTCGGCGCGCGCCGCCGCACGCCCCGCCGACAGCCGCCGCGACCTGGTGGAGAAGATCCGCCGGCTGTTCAACCTGTCCTAGGAAGCCGGGACGGGGCTGCCCTTGGGGGCGGCTTCTTGCGCCTGGGGGCGGCGAAGACGTCGGTGCGGCCGAAGCTCGAGCTGCCGATGGAGTAGCCTGGAGAGAATCTTTCGGAAGTGCGGGTCGGCGATCTCGCCGAGAGCGACTGACGGCACGTCGACCAGGGCGGGATGGAGTAGACTGCCCTCCGTGTTCGAGACAGCCTATGGTCGTTTCGCTCCAGAGTTGCAGAAGACATCTTGATTTCTAGTCACCTGGCACGTGGTCTGCATTACAATGATGCATTCACACTCTTCGCGGATCTCACCGGAGGCAATTCGTGATGACTCATGCCTACAAAACGGTATTGGTTCTCAGCTTGTTGACGCTAGCGACAGTCG
>JADGRD010000110.1 GCA_017881285.1 Pseudomonadota bacterium
GCGTCGGGCGATGTCTTGCAAGCCGGCGAAGGCGCGGGTGGTGGTGTCGGCGTCGGCGCCGAATTCAGCGGCAAGGGCGAAGAGAGCACTGGTGAGCGGTCCGGGCGGCCGTTCCGTCGCGCTGCGACTGCATCCGAGCACGGCGGTGGCGAGTGCCGTGCAGCAGAGCAGGGGACGCGCCGTCATGGCTTGTCGAGGGGCTGCCAGCCCTCCGCGTGATCGTAGAGATCGCGCGCGGTCATCATCCAGATGACGAGCTTCTTGCTCCTGAGCTTGTCCACGCCACGGCGGAGCAGCTTTTCGCGCACGTTGGGGCCGCCGCCGTAGCTCATGACCAGGTCGACCGGATAGCCGATCTGCTTGGCGAGGTGGGCCGACACGCCGGCGTGCTCGCAGTCCATGAGCTCGTAGACGCCGGTGAAGCTGTCACCCAGGATGACGACAGGGCTTTCTGGATCGTCTTCGTAGAGGCTGCCGTCGGGATTGACGACCTGGTGGCCGACCCGGGTCTCGGGAGCGAGCTTCGTGCGTTCGGCTTCGGGCAGGCGCGAGTACAGATCGCCATGCCGAGTGAAGGACTCGTCTTTGGTGGTGAAGGTGCGGCGATGCGCGGCGATGCCCTTGTACCAGGGGTAGCGCGGGATGCGCTTGGCGATGAGCTTCGCCGCCAGCTCCAGGCCGCGGGTGGTCCAGTGCGTGTCCTGCGCCTGATAGAGGGCCTCGCTCTTGCCCGCGCCGGCCTGGCGCTCGGCGAGGAACGCGGGCAGCAGGTCGACGGTCTCGACCCCCTGGTCGGCGAGGTCGAGGAGGAACTTTCGCGCGAAGGGATTGACGACCTTGCCGGTGAAAGGCGCCAGGCTCGCGTCGACGGGCGCGGCGCCTGTCTTGTCGGGAAAGACTTCCTCCTTGGTGGGGACCGGCACGAAGAGGAAGTCCACCCCGTGCTTCGCCAGTAGCTGCTTGAAGGCGACGATCGCGGGAATGGGATTGCGATCTCCCTTCTGTTTGGCGAGGTCGCCGCCCACCATGTAGGAGAGCGATTGCTGGAAGAAGAGAAAGCCGTCGCTGCCCGCCACGGCCTTGGAACCGGCTGGCATGGCCTGCAGGCGCTGCTTGAGGGCTGCCTGGAAGCTCGCTACCTGCGCTGCCCACGCGGTCCACGATCGGCCATGCGCTGCCAGCTCGGCCTTCACCGTCTTCTTCACCTCGGCGGGCTTGGGCGAAGGCTTGCTCTTGCCGAGCTTGAGGACCGGGGCGGGAGGCGCCGCCTGGCTCTCCTTCTCCGTTGCGGGTGCGGCCGTGGCCGGGTTGGACGCCGGGGCACTCGGCGATGCGGCCGCGCCGGCGCTCTTCGTTTCGGGTCCGTTGCCGACCAGGAACACGTTGTATACGGGCTTGCCCTGCGGCTTGCCACGCATGACGACGGCGGGCGCGGCGAAGCTGAGGTTGCCCAGCTCCTCGCGCACGGCGGGCTCGGTGTCGGCAGCAGGCCACGCGGCGGGCGCGGCCACCAGATCCGTGTTGTACGAGGGGTACCAGTACGAGGCGAGCTGATGCGCCCAGGCTTTGACCTCCGCCGGGGTGAATACGCGGCCCTCGTATTCGCTGCGGACGAACTTCACGATGTCTTGGGTGGGGCCGATGGCGCTGTCGGCGACGCGGCCGTAGATCTCGGGAAAGCCGTCGCCATCCTCGTCGGGCGGCGAGGGAAAGCCGGTGAACCACGGCGCGAGCTCGATCTTGAGCCACATCTCGACTGGCCGGCCCTGACCGGGATCGTGCAAGAAGGCCTCCGTGGCCGTCTGGCGCACGAATTGCGGCCCGCCGGGCAGGCCCCAGCTTTCGGAGCGGACGCGGGCCACGACGTCTTCCAGGCGGTCGCTGCCCGCGATCTTCTTCGACACTAGGAGCTCGACCAGCGGCGGCAGCGCCAACGGGTGCGCGCGTTCCTCGGGGGAGAGCGCGGTTCGCGCCACGGATCCGGTCAGTGAGTTGGCCACGAGGGCGCCACCAAATGGATTGGCGGTGCTCGGGGGCTTGCCCTTCTCGCCGGCCGGTCGGCCCTCGGGCGCGGGATCGGCGTTCATGAAGTTCGCGTGGTAGGCGGCGTAGTCGAGGCTGGCGCGGGTGGGGCGGTTCACCCGCCGCACCAGCACCTGCGAGGTCGAGCGCCGGTAAGATGGGTTGACCGTGGTGACATCTTTGCGAATCGCGGTGGCCGCCGGACCACGCGCGGGCCAGGGAAAGCCCGAGGTCGCGCACCCGGTGCTGGCCGCAGCAACCACCAGCGCGATGGCTGCACGATGAACTGTTCTCTCGTTACATGCCATAGGTGCCTCGTTTGAATCGCCACAGGACGCGTAGGACGCGCAGCCCGTAGGTCAGGGGATTGAGGTGTGAGATCTCATCGCCGTAGCGGGTCGGGATGGGCGCCTCGCCGACCGCGAGCCCGCGGGCCCGCGCGGTTGCGATGACCTCGATGTCGAAGTCGAAGCTGTCGCTCAACTCGGCGAACGGGATCTCGGCCAGGGCGCGCCGGCCGTAGACCAGATAGCCGCTGTGAAGGTCGGTCATGGGCAGGCCCAAAACCCGGCGCTCCAGCTTGCCGAGGGCCCAGTTGCCGGCGATCTTGTAGAGCGGCATGCCACCGGCGAGCGCCTGGCCGCCCGCGATGCGCGAGCCTTGCAGGAGATCGAGGCCGCGCCCGTCGAGCGTGGCGAGCAGAGAGGGCAGCGCCTCGGGGCTGTACTGGCCATCGGCATGCACGGACGCCGCGCGATCGGCGCCGAGGGCGCGCGCGACCTCGAGTCCGGTTTTCATGGCCGCGCCATAGCCGCCATTGCGCGGGCGAAGGACCACCTCGATGCCCGCCGTCGTTTTGGCGAGGTCCTGCGCGACCCGGGCCGTGCCGTCCGTGCTGCCATCGTCGACGATGACGGTGCGTACGAGATCGGGAGGCCGCGCCGAGACGATGCGCCCGATCAGATCCGGGAGGTGCCGGGCGGCGTTGTACGCCGGGACGACGGCCACCAGTTTCATGGCGCGCCTGGCGTGGCCGCACGGACGCGAAGATCGCCGGCAATCCGCGATGGGTAGCGCGCCAAATAGTCGGCCACGATGGGCGGCAGCATCTCGGCGAGGGTCAGGCGCGGCCGCCAATCGAGGAGCCTTCGCGCCTTGGTCATGGCGGGGATGCGCACGACGGAATCGTCGTAGCCTGGACCATAGAATTCGGCGGCGCTCTGGGTGCGCAGGCGGGGCGGGGCGCCGTCCGGCCTCTGCGCGCGGAAGGCGGACACCAGCGCGCGCGCCAGCGCGCGGATGCTGACGTCGTTTCGGTCGTTGCCTATGTTCACGATCTGGCCCTGGCAGCGCCCGGGCCGCTCGACGATGCGCAGGAGCGCGTCCACGAATTCGTCGACGGAGAGGAAGGAGCGCCGCTGGCGGCCGCCGTCGACCAGCACCAGGTCCTCCCCGGCGAGCAGCGCGTGCATGAACGCCGCCAGGACGCGCGGAATGCCTTCGCCGTCCACGCCGGGAATGAAGTCCATTCGCGGCCCGATGACGTTGAAGGGCCTGACCACGGTGAACGGCAGGCCGCGATGCTGGCCGTAGGCCCAGATCACGCGCTCGAGGAGCTGCTTGGCCGCGGCGTAGGTCCAGCGTTCGCGATGGATGGGGCCGAGGAAGAGCGCGGTCCGCTCCTCGTCCATGCATCGCGCCGGACGGCCGCCAGCGGTGAGGGCGCGCCGGCCGTAGACCTCGCAGGTGGAGAGGTGAATGAGCCAGCGCTGGCGTTCGGCGCACAGCTTGACCAGGGGCACGAGGTCGGTGTAGCTGGCGTCGATCACTTCGAGCGGGCGTGTGTTGTACAGAGCGGGATTGCACAGGGCGGTGAGTGAGATGACGATGTCTGCCCGCGCGGTGATCTCGTCGAGCAACCCCGGGTCGGTGATGGAGGCCTGGACGCGGCTGACCCCGCGCAGTCCGGACGCGAGCTTGTCGAAGTTGACGTCGACGGCGTCCACTGTCGCGCCGCGGTGGCCGGCCAGCCGGGGCACGAGATGGGATCCGAGAAAGCCACCCGCGCCGAGCACCGCAATGCGCGGCGGCCGGGCCGTGGGTAGGCGCGTGACGTTGCCATGCGCGACGGCGCTGCTTGGGCGCGAGGACCGCCCCCTGTCCGCCGGAACTGCCACGGATAGCTTCGGCCGCATGGTCACGCCCGTTAGCGGTGCTTCTTCTTGCCCTTGGCGGGTTGCTTGCCTGGGTCGGGTTTCTCGTCGGCGCTCGCAGCCGCCGCGTCCTTGTCCTTGGGCGTGCTGGCGGTCCCGGGGCCGCTGGCGGCAGAAGCGGGCGTGCCGATGAAGATGTCGGGCCAGCGATCATTGCCCGAGTGGTAGGTCAGCCGGGCGGCGGTGCTGGCTTCCGTGCCGACCTCCCAGAGGTAGATCTCGTAGTCGGCGGTGTCGTGATCGTGACCGCGCTGGGTGGCGGCCCAGATCAGCCACTTTCCGTCGGCCGAAAGCTCGGGGAAATATTCGTGCGAGCGCCGCCCCGGCAGGTCGATGAGGGTGATGGCGTCCAGGTCGGAGTCGCCTTTGCTGGGCTTGCCCGCGGCCATGGGCAGGTGGAGCACGCGGCTGCCGCCGTTGCCGGTGGGGTGCACCCAGTAGATCTCGTCGCCCGCGGGGGTCCAGTTGATCTGGCACCCCTCGCCGGTGCGGGTCCAGGTCTTCTTGCCGAGGTCCCAGATACCGGTTTCCCGCTTCGACCCGCGCAAGGTGATGGCCAGGTAGGCGCCGTCCTTCGACAGCTCGGGCTGCTGCAAGAGCGCCCCGCCGAGCGCCGGCACTTTCGTGCTGTCGACGAGGAGGGTTTCCGCGCCGCCGGCCAGGGCGCGGCGGAAGACGGCGGTCGTGCGCACGTAGACGATCTCGTCGCTGCCGATCCAGCCGCCCCAGCTCGCGTTGTCCACCACCTTGGTTTCTTCCTTGCCGTCGGGCGTGACGGTGTAGATGTCCCACTTGCCGTCGGCGTTGGCGTCGCGTTCGTAGACCCAGCCCTTCTTGCTGCGGGTGAAGAGGATGCGCGAACCGTCGGGCGAGAAGCGCGGGAACCAGTCGACAGCCTCCCCCTTGGTGATGGCGTGCACGTTCGAGCCGTCCGTGTTCATCACGAAGAGATCGTGGTTGCCGAGGCGCGAGCTGGACCAGACGACCAGGCCGTTCGCCTTGCCGCCGACCGCGGTCATGGCCTGCTTCTCGGTCGCGGTGGGCTGCTCCTCGCTGCCGCTCGCCCCTTCCCCTGTCGTGGCGCACGCGCCGATCGCCGTGGCGAGAACCGCCCACGCGGTTCCGCGCAGGGTTCGCGCGGTAGTGGTGGAGCGTGCGCTCGATGCCTCGCGGGGGTCCGTCGACTGATTCATGCTGCACTCCTGTGACATGGAGATTGATGGGGACATGGACTCTAGCCTGAGAGCACGCGAAGATGAAGGGCGCGATTCGGGGCTTGTATGCTGGTTGGCGGCACGGATAAACTGCGCCCGCTCGCTGACGGCTTGCATCGCTGAGGTCTAGTGCGGTAAGACGCTGCGGGTGGCATGTCGCGCTATCGCGGCTGGCCTCGTCCGAAACCCCAGAGAATCCCCAACCCCCCGCCCAGTTGCCCGCGACACTGCCGTCCCGAACAGAGAGGAAGGACCGTGATGCCCGAGAAAGCTTCGACAAATTTTGCCTTCACCATTCTCATCACCTTGGTGGCCACCATAGGGGGCTTTCTCTTCGGCTACGACAGCGGCGTGATCAACGGCACCGTTGATGGTTTGCAGAAGGCGTTCCACTCGGACTCCGTCGGCACCGGCTTCAACGTCGCGTGCATGTTGCTTGGCTGCGCCGTGGGCGCCTTCATGGCCGGCTGGTTGGCCGACAAGTTCGGCCGCAAGACAATTCTCATTATCGCTTCGGTGTGCTTCACCGTGAGCGCGTTCGGCGCGGGAGTCGCGCAGGACTCGCTCCAGTTCATCTTGGTTCGCGTGCTCGGCGGTCTGGCTGTTGGCGCGGCCAGCGTGCTCGCCCCCGCGTACATCAGTGAGGTGGCCCCGGCCAAGTACCGCGGGACCCTGTCGTCCGTGCAGCAGATCGCCATCATCACGGGGCTCTTCGCTTCCTTCCTCAGCAACTACATTCTGGCGCGCGTCGCCGGCGGCTCGACCGTCGTGCTGGCGTTGGGTCTCGAGGCCTGGCGTTGGATGTTCTGGGTGATGACCATCCCGTCCATCGTCTTCTTCTTCTCATTGCTCTTCATTCCCGAGAGCCCGCGCTTCCTCGTCGCGAGCGGCAAGAAGGATAGGGCGCTCGCCGTGCTCACCCGCCTGATGGGCAGCGACGCACAAGCCAAGCTCGACGAGATCGATGCCTCTCTAGTTTCCGATCACCACCGGCCCAGGCTGACGGACATTCTCGACAACAAACGGCTTTTCCGGCCCATCGTGTGGGTCGGCATCGGGCTCGCCAGCTTCCAGCAGCTCGTCGGTATCAACATCGTCTTCTACTACGGCGCGGTGTTGTGGCGCTCGGCCGGCTTCAAGGAGAGCGACGCGCTTCTCATCAACGTCATCAGCGGTGGGGTCAGCATCGTGGCCTGCTTCTTCGCCACCGCGCTCATCGACCGGGTGGGGCGCAAGCCGCTCCTGCTCATCGGCTCGATCGGCATGGCCGTGACCCTGGGCATCCTGGCCGTGGTCTTCGGCACCGCGAACACGGTCAACGGTGCCCTCGAGCTTTCGGGCACGACGGGTCCGATCGCTCTCGTGGCCGCGAACCTCTACGTCATGCTGTTCAACTTCTCGTGGGGCCCGGTCATGTGGGTCATGCTGGGCGAGATGTTCCCCAACCAGATTCGCGGTTCTGGCCTGGCGATCAGCGGCCTTTCCCAGTGGCTGTCCAACTTCGGCATCACCATGACTTTTCCGCTGTTGCTCGCCGGCATCGGCCTGGGCGGCGCCTACGGTCTCTACACCCTGTGCGCCCTTATCTCGATCGTCTTCATCCTCAAGTTCATCCGCGAGACCAAGGGCAAAGAGCTCGAGGAGATGAAGGGATAGCGGCCGTCTTCGTGATCGGCTAGCGGAGCGTTCGGCGTCGCTGGCGAGGAAGGGGCGGCCTGTCCTTTCTCGCCAGGGTTCCCATCAGAAGTAGAACGCGAACCGGAGCCGGAGGCTGTACATCTCGTCGTTGAATGAAATGGCTGGGTCGCTCTCGGCCGAAAGCCAATGGCCTCGTGAGTAGCCGGCGACCAGCTTGATATATAGCTGTTGCAAGGCCACATATTGAGCAGCGACATAGCCCTGGAAGAGCCAGGCTTTGTCTACAACGCCGCTAACAACGGCATCGTTTTGGGCCTCGGTATGGGTGTAGAGCCCGCCCACGCCGAAGAGGAGCGGGTGCTTGGCACTCCCGTTGGAGACATTGGCGAATAGGCCATAGCTGGTCCGCGTGATATTGTGCTGGTAATCCACTTGTCCGGTATTTTTCACGAGCCAGACAGTTCCTTGGGCGGCGTTGAGTCCGAACTCTATGTGGGGAGCGAAAATGAACTGAGCCGCGCCCCCAACGCCCTTGTAAACATTGTGGGTTAGGTTGGACGCTGTTAGCCCCGTCTCGCGTTTGTACTCCGTGCCGGCCTTGAGCTTGAGCCACCCCAGGTCAAGGATGGCCACCGGACGAGTTGCAACCATGGGACCGACCGTACTTCACGCGGAGCCCAAGAGCTCGAAGCGAAGAATGCGCAAGGGGTAATAGTGGAAGGCCATGTTGCCGACAGCGCCTGCCGTACGGAACTGGTTATCCGTGAGTCCATAGAACGAGATCTGTGGGTCGGCCCCTTGGGCGACTGCTCCCGCTCGTTCAAAGGTGTTCTGGTCGAGCCCCATGCCGAGGTGAAAGACCTCCCAGCCCTCATAGCGGCCGACCATGAAGTCCCACTTGTTCCACTGGCCAATGCGCAGGAAGAGATCGTCGGTATCAGCACCAGCACCGGTGGGATCATCCCGCCCGATGGATTGATCCCCAGTGGCGACAAACTCGGCCTGCCCCTGGATGAACCAGTCGTTGTCGAATGCGTAGGTGGGGGTAACGCGCAGCACGAAACGACTCTGCTCTTTCCAATATTTCTGGTTCGCCAAATCGAAATTTGGACGCTGAGCACTCCATGGGAGGAACTTCTCGATGGAGGTATCCAACCAACCCCAGCCGGACACCCCGATCACGAAGCGCTTGCCCTTCGGCATCGCGGGCATGTAGGGCCATTGCAATCCGTGGAAGGTCAGCGACAGCGAACCGTAGGGGATGCCTCGGGTCTGTGGCGAGGGGTAGGCTGACCCCGGCAATCGTTGCACGCCGACCTCGGTGATGGAGGCCGGGTCAGGGGTCGGTTCTTCGCTTGGAGGGGTTGGTTCCACCGCAACGGGTTCGACAGTAGGCACCGACGAGGTAGGCTCAGACGCCGCTTTGGCTGGCGTGGTCGGTGCCGTCGAAGGTTGCGCGGATTGCTCCTTGGGCGGCTCGACTTTGTCGTCGGCTGAAACCGGCGCGGACCAACCTGAAAGAATTAGGGTGGCCAGCACAGTGGATACGGACTTGGCAAAGGAAGTTGTTGTCATGGGATGTATCCGAGCAATGCTCATTTCGAGCCTTGGGGTTTGACTTCGTATCCGGTGACATCCACGGAGCCCTGGAGCGGGAGATTTTCGAGGCTGCCACCCACCATGATGTTCACTTTGCCGGATTCCACAATCCACTTGTTCTGGGCCGTATCGAAGTAGTCGAGGTCAGCAAGGCGAACCGGGATGGTGACTT
>JADGRD010000762.1 GCA_017881285.1 Pseudomonadota bacterium
ACGGCGACGTATGCCACAGCCAAGCCGTCGGCGGCCCGGTCGTGCATGTAATTCACGCCATAGAGGGAAGGCGCCTCCAGCTTCGGGGTGACACCGCTGTCCACTCCAGCCATGAGAGCCCCCATGCGCTCCAGAGTGTAGGGGTCCATCCCCATGCCGAGGTGATAGATCTCCCAACCCTGGAAGCGACCGACCTGCAGGTCCCAGATGTTCCAGTGGCCCAGTCGAATCCAGAGGTCGTCGGTGGTGAAGGTACCCGCGTAGGGGCATATGCCAGCCGCGTCGGCGGCTCCCTGGCAGAGGTTACCTACCAACTCGGCCTGGCCCTGGATGAAGAAACGGCCGCTCACATAGGTGGGCGTCACGCGCAGCACGCCGCGGCCCTGATCAACGAACATGCTCGAGTTCGGCGTCGGCGGCACCGTTGCGCCGCGAGTGATCGTTTCCTCGCCACTGTCGACCCAGAACATGCCCGAGAGACCAATACCCGTGCGGGAATTGTGCGGCCACTGCAGGCCGTGGAAGGATGGCTCGAGCCACAGTGAGCCGCCGTGAAGACCGCGCAAACGACCAGGGAACGTGTCGGGTCCCATGGGCTCGAGGAGGGGTGCCGGCGTCGCAGGCGCTTCACGACCGGCGACCACCGGGGCGGGACTGGGTCCGGCTTTGAGCGGGGGCGGTGCGGGCGGCTCAGCGGGCGGGCTGGACTCTTCCTCGTCGGGCTGTGCCGTCGCGGCACCTCCCAAGGCGAGCAACGTTGGAAAAACGGTGAGCGCAGCAAGCCATCGATACTGCCGGAAATGTGCTCGTGCTATGCGTGTTCGTGTCATGGGTAGTATCCAAAGCGAGATTTCGGACGGCGTCAAGCAAAGGTTACTGTGCGCGCGTCAGCGCCCGGCCCAATAGGAACGCCATTGCGGAACGATTTGTGGAGAGGGCACGGCGCGAAATGCTGGACCACCTGGTCGTGCTGGGCGATGGGCATTGGGGTCGGCTCACGCGCCAGTACCAGGAATACTCCAACGAAGCCAGCGGACGAGCCAAGTAGCCATCAAGGATGGCGGCGACAGCGATGCCATCGAGCCAGGCGAAGGTCGACGGGGGAGTTGGCGCCACGACGATACGGGTGTCGCACGTGCGCTACTTTCCGTAACCCGCAGCCACGATGTTGGCCTGCACGGCGTCGTCGACGGTTTCGGGTGGATTGCCCTTCGTGATGACGCCTTCGAAAAAGGTTCCGGTGCCGCCTTGGCTGCCGTCGCCGCCGGTTCCCAGGATGATGGCGCCTTGCTTCTTCTGGGGACTGTAGCCGGGCGGACGTTTACCGTTCCACTTGGTCTCAAGGGTGCCGGACTGCGCATTGCCGGCCTTGAGCACCATCGCGTTCCCAGAGGGGCCCTTGAGCAATGTCGTAACGTAGGACATTCCGGTTATGGAGGTGTTGCTTGCCACTGCCGTCGATTCGCTCGCCGAGTCTCCCGCAAACATTCCGTTTTCGAGATCCGCCAAGATCCATGGGCCGCTGCCACTGCCATGGGAGCCAAACTGCGTGGAGCTCCCAAAGTAGATGCACTCCATCGTGGCATTGCCTTCATCCCAGCCGGACAGCTCCGCGTTCCCGTAGTCGAAGCAGCAATAACTACTAGAGCGCTTTCCGTCGAGCACCATGTACATGGTCTCTGGCTCGTCGCCGGTTGGGAGCCCCTTGGTGCTGTGGTCCCAGACGGCGGTCGCCGAGCTGGCGGTGCCGTTGTAGGCGGTCTTCAGCGTCACCGTCGTCGAGGCACTTATGTCCGCTGCGGTCCAGTAGGGGGTGAACTTACAGTTGTTCGGCCATGAGTCTGCCGGGCAATCCTTGGTGTTCGCGGCAAAGAAGAGCGGCGAGTTGGCGGGGAGCGTCTGCGGGCTCGAGAAGGTGACCGTCGTCGAGCCCTTGGTGACAGCGGCCGTGCCCGCGAGCGGGGTGCCTGTTCGATAGGCAACGTTCGGACCGAAGCCCGTGACATAGATGCCGTAGGCGGTGTGGCCCCCCACCGTGACCTTGCCCTCGTTGGCCTTCGCCGCGGTGCCTCCACTCTGCAACCAATATGCCCACCACGTGACTCGAAGGTGGTTCCCGTTCGGGGACTGGTCGTAGATGATCGGGATGGTGCACGTCGTACCGGAACAGAACGAGTCTTGGTCGGCGATGTTGACGAAGCCTCCGGAGCCGACCAGGATGTCCTTGGTGGTCTTGTCCGACGCGCGCTGGACCTGGTAGAGGGGGCCGCTGTACGCTCCGTACAGCGCGCGAACCGTGCTGTGGGCTGCTGCGCAGGGTGTACTCGCGGCTTGATAGATGTCGCAAGGTCCCTTCGGGCCCGTCCCGCCGCCCGCGCCAGTGGTTCCGCCCGAGCCAGGGGTTGCCCCCGTACCGGTGGTGCCGCCCGAGGCGGCAGAGCCGCCGCTACCGCCGCCGCTACCGCCCTTGACCGTCGTGCCGCCAGACGCAGTCGTGTTGTTGCCGCCGGCGCCGCCGCTGCCGCCGCCTGAAACACCACCGGAGCCGACGGTACCGCCGCCGCTGCCACCCTTGGCCGTCGTGCCACCAGACGCAGTCGTGTTGTTGCCGCCGGCGCCGCCGCTA
>JADGRD010000763.1 GCA_017881285.1 Pseudomonadota bacterium
CCGCGCTCGCGGGGCGGGACGTGACTGCCCTTCGTGACGTTGCGAAGCAGGGTGTGGATGGGTAAGCCCTGCTGCGGCGTCCGCTGGGTCGCGCACTCGTACATCACGACGCCAAGGGAATATTGGTCGCTCGCCTCGCTCACGTGGCGTAGGCCGGCGGCCTGCTCGGGCGAGAGGTACTGCGAGGTCCCGACGATGTCCCCGGTTTCCGTCAGCCCGCTGCCGGAAACGCCGCCCACCTTCGAGATGCCGAAATCGAGCACGCGCGCGCTCTTGTGCCCCTGCCAGTCCGAGCACAGGAAGATGTTGCTCGGCTTGAGATCGCGATGGACGATGCCCGCCTGGTGCGCCGCCTCCACGCCGGCGCAGACCGCCAGCATGATGTCCGCCATGCGGTCAAAGGCGAGCGGCCCGCGCGCGATCTCGCACGCCAGGGTTTCGCCCTCGAGGAACTCCATGGCCATGTAGGGGCTGGCGCACTCCATGTCGAAGTCGTAGATGCGAACGACGTTGGGGTGCACCAGACGTGCGGCCGCCTGCGCCTCGATGGCGAAACGCTTGGCCGCCTTGCGCTTGCTCTTCAAGGCGGGCGACAGAACCTTGAGCGCGACCCGGCGATTGAGGCGCGCGTCGAAGGCCTCGTAGACCGTGCCCATGCCGCCCTCGCCCACCAGCCGGATGACCTCGTAGCGGCCCACCTTGGTCCCCGGCGCCAGCGCCCCCCGGGTTGGGCTTAATGCTGGCTGCGCAGGGGAGCCTGCCGCCGCCGCCGCGCGGGACGGCCTTTCCGGCTTGGTCACGCCTGTGGTGTCGGCCACCGGCTCCCGCGTCAGCCCTGTGTCGTCAGCCATGCTCGGACTCCGCCCAGAGGAACGGCGAGTCTATACGCGCCCGCGCAATCGGCGCCAGCGCAATCCGCTGCCTAACATTCGCAGTCTCCGCAGCTCGACCACGCGTTGACACAGGCAGTCTTCTTTGCTCCGGCCGTGTCAGGGTCCTGGGCTACAATGCCCCTCGATAGGCCAGAACCTCGATGCGTTCGTCTCGAAGTGGGCTGCTTCGGGCGCGGCGGAGCGGGCCAACAAGGATCTCTTTCTCGCCGACCTGTGCGCGGTCCTGGGCGTGGCGCCGCCCGACCCGTCCACTGGCGACCCCGAACGCGACCTCTACGTCTTCGAGCGCGAGGCCAAGCTGGCCCACGAAGGCGGCGAGGCCACCATCGGCCGCATCGACCTCTACAAGCAGGACTGCTTCATCCTCTTGACGTGGGGACGCTTGCTCTCCGCTTCCAGCCTTCGCAAGGTGGCGAAGATGGCATCCAGATCATCGTGATTTTCGCGCGCGATCTGTTCGCGGATTTTCCTGACTTCCTCGACGATCGGATCCCTCGTCATGGCTGCTCCTGTTCCACCAGTTCCTCCGGCGTACAGATCACGGGTGGCCGGAAGCCCTGCCTTTCGCAGACCGCTTCGATACGCGGTCGGGTCGCTCTGGCGGCTTCGGCCAGGACCACCTCTGAGACAAAGAGCGAGAATCGCTGGCGCCCTTGCCACCATTCCGACGTCAGCTGTTGGTGCGCGGCGATCACGAGGTCACGACTGGGCAGCGCCGTCAGGTAGCTGAGAATCGTGGTCTCGACATAGACCTTCGGTTTCGTCTGATCGCCATGACCGTCCACTCCGAGAAATCTAGCGCGCAGGCCGCGCCGCCACAAGTCGAGCCGCCTTCAAGAGCGCCAAGAAAGCGGAGGTCGAAGAAGTCCTCGACAGCCTCGCCGCCCTCGGCATCCTGGCCGCCTACCAGTCCCGCGGCACCCGTCGCTGGAAGCCCACCCGCCCGGCGGCGTAGCGGCCCTGGGTAAGGCCATCATCTGAGCAAGGTATCAGTCCACACCAGAAAGCCGCGAACGAGCTTGATGAACGCGGCACGGTCGAGCGAGCCCGGTGGGACAGCTCGTTCGTACCGCGCTTGCGTGGCGAAAGGCGTGAGCGTGTCCAGGTCGGAGAATTGCCCCGGAACCGGACAGCCTCTTGCTGACAGCATCTGGAAAAGAGTGTCGAGGTCGTGCGTGAACGGGTACTTGATGTTCTTCCACGTCAGAAGCGCCTTGGCTGCCTTTTCGACTGCTTGCTGGAGGTGAAGGCCGACGGTCTCGTCATCCATGGGTGGATCGGCATCCGCAAGCACCACGGCGGCATGAAAGTCGCCCTGCGCCTTCTTGCGCAGGACCTCGGCAACCGCCTTAGACAAGCCGGATGCCTTCCCTTGAAACCTCGTGCTGAATCGTTCCGTATTCGCGTTTCCATCGCGCGAACGACGCTTCGTCCTCGACGACGAGATCGAGGCTCTTCCCGAAACGCATGCGCCGACGCAAAACGGCCGTTTCGGCCAGCCAGTTCTCGACCGGTCGCTTCTTGATCACCATGATGTCGATATCGGAATCCGCCGTGGCCTCACCGCGCGCATACGAGCCAAAGAGAAAGGCCTTGGCGTCGATCTCGGCCAGCGCCTGCTTGACCAGCGCCCGGATTTCGGAGATCTGCAACACACCCGCCGCGCGTCGTGCCCAGCGCGCCCTGGCCGCGCGCCTGGCGATGCGCGAGCGCGCTTCCGGCGCCAGC
>JADGRD010000764.1 GCA_017881285.1 Pseudomonadota bacterium
GAGATGCGCGCGGCCGACAATTGCCCGTTCATGACCACCAGCCCAGGCCCGGCCCAGCAGGTCGTGCGCGGCGTGGAAAAGGCCCAGCTCGGGCACACCGAGAGCCAGGAACCCGACAAGTACCTCGATCCCAAGACGGAGTAGCCGGGCCTTGCCCGCCCTGTGATCTGCGCACGGTCGAACGGCGAAGAAACCTTGGCCCGGCGGCCGGGAGCTTCTAAGCTACGCCCCTTCCAAGCTTCATGTTGCCAAGACACCTTCGCCAGGCGCTCCGATCGCCGCTGCCCGTGCTCGCCGGGGGATTTCGTTACTGGCGGCAGTACGGCGCCCGCGTCCGGCGGGCGCGCGCTCTCTGCCAGTGCGGAGATGGGCTCCGCCTGCGCCGGCCGCGTGACTGGCAAGCGAGATCTCTCCGCCTCTATCGCCGAAGCATACGGACGCTGGAAGATCTGGCCGGCGCGCGGCCGGAAGGCGCGCAAGATCCCGCGCTGGCCGCCCGCCAGGCTCTGCGCAACGCGGCGAAGCCGTATCGCGCCTGCCTCGCAGAAGTGGCCCGGCTGGCCGTCCTGCTGGCGGCGGCGACGCTGCTCGTCCTCGTCGCCGGCAGCGCCGTTTCGTCCGGGTTCCGAGCGCGGCTGTTTCCCCGCGATCTCGCGGCGGGGCGGCCGTGGAACGCGAGCAGTGGCGACTTTGGCATGCCCGCGAACGGAACTGCACAAGTGGGCGACGGGAACGTGTTCTTCCACACCAAGGTCGACCACAATCCCTCCATCGAGTTCGACCTGGGCGGCGAGCACGTCATCCGCTCCGTGCTGGTCGAGAACCGCACCGATTGCTGCCAGGAGCGCGCGCTGCCGCTCAACGTGGAGATCTGGGACGGTGCCGACTGGCAGCTCATTGCCCAGCGGCGCGCCGCCTTCAAGGTGTGGAAATATGACGTCGGGCCGGTGCGCGCGCGCAAGATCCGCTTCCTTCACCCCGGCACCAGCTTCTTCCACCTCAAGCGCATCTCGGTCTTCGGCCAATGACCCTGCCCCGCACGTTCAGGTCCCTCGCCCAGGACCGCGAGTCCGGGTGGCGATTCACGCTCCTCCTGTGCGTGCCCTACCTGGCCTTCCTCATCTGGATGCACGTTCACCACGAGATGTGGCGCGACGAGGTCCACGCCTGGACCCTGGCCCGGCTGGCGCACGGCTTCGGGGACCTCGTCACCGGGGATCGCGCTTACGAGGGCCATCCGCCGCTGTGGTTCTGGTACCTCCACGTATGGACGTGGTTCATCAAGGCGGCCGAGGGCATCCAGATCGCGACCATCGCCGCCGCCACCACCGCCGCGGTCCTTCTGGTCCGCTGGGCGCCCTTCCCTCGCTACCTCAAGGTGCTGCTGCTCTTCTCGTATTACTTTGGCTACGAGTACACGGTGATGTCGCGCAACTACGTGCTCGGCTGGTTGCTCGTGTGCCTGTTCTGTGCCCTCTACCATCCGCTGCGCGTCCGCCACCTCGCGCTCGCCGTGGCCCTCGTGCTCCTGTCCCTCACCAGCTTCTACGGCCTGGCCATGAGCATCTTCCTGCTCGGGTGGTTCATCCTCGATCAGGCCAGGGTCTCCTACGAGCCCGCCGCCGGTGCGGCGCCCAAGGTGTTCGCCATTTCCACCTCGCCGCGCCTTCTCGTGGCCCTCGCCGTGGTCGCGGCCGGGCTGGTCTTCTGCATCCTCACCATCGAGCCGCCCGATCCCAACCCATTCTCGCCGAACTTCGTCCTCGAGTCGGTCAAGCTCTCGGCCATCCCCGACATGCTCTATCGCATCACCGCGGGCTTTCTGCCCTGGCGGCATTTCGCGATGAGCGAGTTCTGGGCCATGTTCTTCACCTTCTGGGAGCCGAAATCCGCCTGGCCACACTATGTCGGCGCTGGCCTGCTCCTCGCGACCACGCTCGCCCTCTTCCCCGCCTGGCGGCTCATGCTCGCCTACCTCGGCGTCGTCGTGCTCATCGAGGTCTTCCAGCAGGCGCGCCACGAAGGTGTCCCCCGCCACTGGGGCCACTTCTTCATGTGCTTCCTCGTGGCGTGCTGGCTTCTGCGCGCGACCTACCCCCGGCGCTCGCACTGGCTGTCGACCGCGCTCCTCACCGGCATCTGCCTCGTGCAGATGCAGGCCTCGCTGGTCGCGACCGTGATGGACACGCGCTACGTGTTCTCCGGCGGTCGCGAAACCGCGGCTTTCATCCGTCACGCCGGCCTGCAAGACCTGCCCATGGTCGCCGGCCTCGACTACAACGTCGTCACCGTCGCCGGCTTCCTGCGCCGGCCGTTCTTCGCCGCCGAGACCGAGGAGATCAACGAGACCGTCGTCTTCCACAACCGGCGCCGCACCTTCTCGCCTCCGGACCTACTGGCCCGCGCGATCCAGATTTCGCGCGAGCGCAAGAGCCCGGTCCTGCTCATCTGCAACCAATGGCTGCCCGACCCGCCCGCCGGCGTCGAGCGCACGCAGCTCTTCAAGAGCGAGCCCGGAACCATCGCCGACGAGACCTTCACAGTCTACCGCCTAGAAGCGAAATAGCGAGGCGGGTCGCTGAGAACGAAATCCAGGAGAGCGGCGTGTGATCCAGCC
>JADGRD010000765.1 GCA_017881285.1 Pseudomonadota bacterium
GGTGATCTACCGCGAGGACCTCAAGCGCTACGTCCCGGTGAAGTTCTCGGTGCGCGGGCGCGACCTGGGTGGAACCATCGGCGAGGCGCAGGCGCGGATCAAGGCCAGTGTCAAGCTGCCCTACGATACGCGCCTGGAATGGGCGGGCGAGATGAACCAGCTCCGCGAGACCACGGCGCGCCTGCTCGTCATCGTGCCCATCACCCTCCTGCTCATCGCCTTCCTCATCTTCAGCGCGGCCAAGAACGGCCGCGACACGCTCATCGTACTGCTCGGCGTTCCCGTGGCCTCGAGCGGCGGCATCGTCGCGCTCTACCTGACCGGCACCGACTTCTCCATCTCGGCCGCCATGGGGTTCATCTCCATCCTCGGCGTCGCGGTCCAGGACGCGCTGCTGGTCGTGACCTATGCCCGCCAGCTTCGCCAGCAGGGCCACGACGCCAAGGAGGCCGCTCGCCTGGCCGCCGAGCGCTGGCTGCGTCCGGTCCTGATGGCGTCGTTCGTGGCCATGCTCGGACTCTTGCCCGCGGCGGTGTCGCGCGGCATCGGCTCGGAGACGCAGAAGCCGCTCGCCATCGTGGTCATCGGCGGGGCCCTGGCCCTGGTCATCCTGCCGCGCCTGCTGCAACCCGCGCTGCTCATGCTCGCGCACCGAGGACGGGAATCGAGCGCCGGCTCGCCGTCTCCCTGAAAGAAGTCCGCGCGGAACGACCGGTGCGGCCGCTCCCGCATCTTGGTTTCCACGGCACGCACGTCGGACAATTCCATTGACCGCAAAGTAACGGCCGCCGAGCAGGGCTTCGCGGGCGCGCCGTTGCCCGATTTCGTCCGCGCCGAGCTGCAGGACTACCTGGGCTGAGGACTCCTTCAACGAGGCTTCCCCTTGGCGCCTGCACCGGGACCCGGTCGGCCACGGAAGTCGGGGAGGTCGTGGCGAAATTCGGTGGACCGGTTCAGCACACGAGGGACATGGCCGCCCGATGCAGGAATGTGGGCTGGATGGATTGGTGTGTCCTTGACATCTCCTTTTCCAGACGGTCAGGGATCACGGGACAACGACCTGGGGGCGCTGTTCGCGCCACAGGGAGAGGCCCAGGGCGATCATGGCGATGCCGTTGGGGAAGGCCAACAATCGGTAGAAGGCGTGCGGCATCACCGAGAGCGCGACGGTGACGATCCCTCCGATGGCGAGGAGCGCGCCTGCCCAGCGGGCGAGGACACGGGCCCGGTACAGCGCGATGCCGAAGAGGAGGCCGCCGGCCAGGTAGGCGATGCTTTGGATCTGGATTGCGGTGTGCAGCAGCCCGATGCTGCCGGCAGCAGTGCCGCCGGTGGCCGCGGCGAGGACATCGTTGACATACCCACTGTTTGTCGAAGCGATGGACGGAAGGACGTACCCGGCGACGAAGGCGGTGTTCATGATGAGCAGGTAGCCGCTGCCGAGCAGCACGTACCCGACGAGGCCGAGAAGGCCGGTCTGCCCGACCTGCCGCAGGTACATGCCGGTGACGCCAAAGAGGGCGAGGACGGCCATCAGAACCTTCAGTGAGTCGCGGATGGCCATCTCGGTTGTGGTGATGGAGGTGGCGTCCAGGTGGGGGTGGTTGATCTGGACACCGATGAACAGCAGGCCGGCCGCGACCGCAGCCAGGCCTGCAGCGCGGGTCAGCTTCCTGGTCGTGATGGTCATGGCCGGACCCTCCTTCGGCCGTGGATGTCCCTGCGTCGTACCTATTCACAGTCGCCGGGGTCAATTCTAGCGATGATCACTGACCCCGTGTCTACCAGTGTGAGGAGCCCAGCGGTTGCGGCTGATTCTATTCGGTCGACCGATATCAGCCTGTGCCCGTTTACCGTCTTGGCAAAGGGTAGGATGCCCTGCGGTCCCGAGGTCATCGTGGGCACGCAGGCCCAGCTAGAAATGCCCTGAGAGCTGCAGAAGACGAGGAAACTGTGATAGTGAACGTTGAGGTCACCATGGTGCCCATCGTGGCGCGCTTCGTGCCGTCGCGATTCGGCCGTGACGTGGTCGTGGAAGAAGGGCACGGGGCCGCCCTGTGGGGTGCCGGTCTGTGGCGCCACGACGTAGAAGTTGACATCTGACGCGTTGGAGGGCGTGGGATTGAGGTCGACAAAGGTCATCTTGAACTGGCCTCCATCCACCCAGACTTCTTCGAAGCAAGGTGTCGCCGCTCCATCCACATTGCAATTCGGAATGCTTGCGGCTTGGACCGGGAGAGCGGCGGCAAGAACGAAGGTCAGGGCGGCGAAGACTATTGTGGCGACGCGGACGCGGGCAGTATTTAGGGAACAGGTCATTATTGTGCTGATCATGTTTGTGCTTTCGTTCTTGAACGATCGTGAGGAGCTACTTGCCGTGCACGACGGTGCACGCTTGATAATAGATGCCGAGAGCAACCAAGGTTGGTTTGAACTCGACGCTGTGGACTTCGGTGATCGAGCCGGCCTTCTTCGCGGCATCGAGGCTCGCATCGCCCCAGGCGACAGCGCCCATAATTCCCGTCGCGCACGACTGACCCACTCTGTCCCCGGTGCGGGCGGGCCCAGTGGCCTCCATGCGGTTCATTTGATGCGGCATGCTTGTGCCGTTGT
>JADGRD010000766.1 GCA_017881285.1 Pseudomonadota bacterium
AGCAGAATCTGGGTCAGCTTGTCGGCGTCGCCCTGGACGACCAAGTCGGGCGCCGCGTTGTCCACCCGCAGAGCCACGCGCCGGACATCCGCTTGCGGCTTCACCAGCGCGATGGCCTGATCCACCGCCTGCGCGAGCTTGATCCGCGCAAAGGTCAGGTGCCCCGGCCGCGCGAAGGCCAGGAAGCGTTCGAGGAGCGCGGCCAGGCGGTCGATCTCCTTTTCCAGGATGGTCACCATCTTCCGGCGCGGCGAGGTTTCCGGGATCTCGTCGGCCACGATGGCCGAGGCTGCCTTGAGCGAGGCCAGGGGATTCTTGATCTCGTGGGCCAGGCCCGCCGTCAGCTCGCCAAGTGCGTGCAGGCGTCCGGCGCGCACGAGCTGCTGCTCCATGGCCTGCATCTCGACCATCTTCTGCTCGACGTCGCGGCGCGCCCGCCGCTCTTTCTCGACGAGCAGTCCCGTCACCAGCGCGACCACGTTGTAGAGCACCAACTCCAGGATCTTGTTCGCGGTGCCGGTGGGATCGGCGGAAATCATGCCGTGGTGGTGCGCGTGCGGGCCGACCATCCAGAAGGCGTGCGGAACATAGAGCGCCGTCACGACGACCGAGGTCAGAAGCGCCCCGCGCAGCCCGAAGAGGAACGCGCCCACGATGATGGGGATGTAGTAGAGGCGGCGGAGCACGTCGTGCAGCCACTCCTGATCCATCGGCGTGCCGAAATGCGCGATCGTCACGGCCACGACCGGCAGCCACAGGAAGAGAAAGGCCCGGCCCGAGAGCGCCCATAAAGGACTCGCCTTTCCCATCACGCCTTGCCCTTGACCGGGATCTCGTACTTCTCCAGGCGGTAGAGAAGGATGTGGCGGGGAATGTGCAGAAAGCGCGCGGTCGAGCTCTGGTTGTAATCGTTCATCTCCAGCGCGCGCACCAGGATGGCACGCTCCAGATCCACGAGCGAAACGCCCCCCGCCGGCAAATCGATCCCGTCGAGCGCCAGGCGCGGCTGCGCCGGCGACGCCGCCGGGCTCGCGGCGAGGAACTCCTCCGACAGGACCGGCTCCTCGGCCAGCAAGGCGGCGCGCTGGCAAAGGTTCTCCAGCTCACGCACGTTGCCCGGCCAGGGCAGGCGCACCAGGCGCTCTGCGGTGGTGAGCGGAATCTGCCACTCCCGGCCGCCACTGTGCTTGGCCAAGAAATGCCGGGCCAGCGGCAGGATGTCCTCTCTACGCTCGCGCAGGGGTGGGATGAAGAGGGGCACGACGTGGAGCCGGTAGAACAGATCCTGCCGGAACTGCCCCGCCTGCACGCGGCTTTCGAGGTTCTGGTTGGTGGCGGCGAGGACGCGCACGTGAAGGACGATCGACCGCTCGCTGCCCACCGGCTCGATCACCTTTTCCTGCAGCACACGCAGAAGACGGGTCTGCAACTCGAGGGGCAGATCGGCAATTTCGTCGAGAAACAGGGTGCCTTTGTCGGCCTGAAGGAAACGCCCCTTGCGCTCGCTGGTGGCGCCGGTGAACGCTCCCTTGGCATGGCCGAACAGCTCGGATTCGAGCAGGTCGCGCGGGATGGCGCCGCAGTTGACGGCCACGAACGGAAAGTCTCGGCGCGGACTTTCCAGGTGAATCCGCCGCGCCAGCAGCTCCTTGCCGGTCCCGCTCTCGCCCTGGATGAGAACGGTGGCGTCCGCCACGGCCACGCGCTCGGCCATGGCCACCAGGTCGGTCATGCTGTGCGAGGCGAAGACCAGGGTCTTGCCCTCGCTGCTGCCGCCGCCGCGCAACTCGCTCACCTCCCGGCGCAGGCGCGCGTGTTCGAGGGCGCGCCGGACGGTGAGCTTGAAGTGGTCGCGGTCGCAGGGCTTGGGCAGAAAATCGAAGGCGCCGGCCTTCATGGCGGCGACGGCGGTGGCCATGTCGCCGAACGCGGTGGTCACGATGACGAGCAGGTTGGGGTCGAGGCCGTGCGCCTTCTTGAGCAGCGAGAGCCCGTCGAGACCGGGCATCTTGAGATCGGTCACCATGACGGGGAAGGGACCGCTCTGGAGCCGCTCGAAGGCCTCCGAGCCGCTCTTGGCGCGCACCACCTCGTAGCCTTCTTCTTCGAGCAAGAAGACCATGACCTCGAGGAAACTCTCGTCGTCATCGACGAGGAGGATGCGTTCCTGGGATGGCTGTCCGGTGGTCATGAGTCAGGCGCAATCATGGCACAGGACCGCGTTTCGCGCGCTTTTGGGCGAGAATGCTCGTAGAGCGCGAACTATAGACTCACGTCGGTCTGCCCGTTGGCGAGCTCCACGTGCCTGAGGCAGGCCTTGAAGCCGCGGCCGTGGTCGCGGCCGGCCACTCTCTCCGCTACGATTTCGTCGCCCGGGTGTTGCGGTCCAGGATCTTGACAGTGAACGCTTCGAGGGATGCGAGGGCCGCATCGGACCTGTCGTCGATGCTTACCTCGATGTAGTAGTGACCGGTGAAAGCTTTGGCCTGATATGCTGTGGGGAGTCCCATGTCGACCACGGCGTTGGGCCTGGCGCCAAGAGGGTCGTTCGGATCGGTGTTGCCAATCACGATGCGCGACACGGGCAGGTCGTAGTTGAAAATGGACTCC
>JADGRD010000111.1 GCA_017881285.1 Pseudomonadota bacterium
CAGAGCGGAAGATCCTGCGCCGAGCGAAGGGAAGTCATGCCTAGTGCAATCGTAGAAGAGAAGATTGGCCCGTATCGCCCCAAGGTCATCGAACGACTTTCCTCGGCGGGCGAGATGTTCGCGGCCCGCCAAGAAATGGGCGGCCCAACGCCGGGCAACATCCCGCCCTGGCCCGGCTCCAGCGACGGCGATTTCCATGGCAGTCTGTGCGCCATCTGGGTGTGGTCGCGCGCGCAGCAATTGCTCGGGGACGACCGTTTCTCGCTCAACATCGCCTCGGCCTGGAACTTCGTCGAGAAATCGTGGAGCGAATTCATTCCGCGCACGCTCGGCGCCCACGCCAGTGACGAGGCGGCCTACGACTGCGCGATGGTCCTGCGCGCCTGGCTGGCGGGCGGCGGGCATGCCGTCGACGATGAGAGCACGCGCCGCGAGCGGGTGGCCCAGGCCGCGCGCCTGTTGGGCGCCTACATGACCGATCTGGAAGACATGAGCGGGCGCGAGTTCAAGGATCCCGGGTTCCTGGCCTGGACGCTCGGCGAGTACGCCCGTGCCACCAACGACCGCGGCCTCGGTGCCACGGCACGCCGGTTCGTCGATGCGTCCTTCGGCATGAAGAGCCCACCGCCCTTTGCCTCGGAGATGGTGGCGCGGGACGGTCTGTTCGATTTCTCGTGCACCACCGCCACGCGCGTGCTGGCCGTCATCGGCGCGGAGGGTCCGATTCCCTTCGTGGGGGCCTGGCTGCGCGAACGGGTGGCGCCGGCGGTGCCGCAATCCTTCGTGTCACGGCCAATGGACGAGAATACCTGGAATGCTTGCGCGGCCGCGACCCTGGGCTATGCCTTCTCGATCTCGACCGACCCAACGTTCTTCGATGCGTACAAGCTGCTCATGGATGAGCTCGACCTGCGTGCCGAGTTGGGGGTGCTGGGGCGCATGACCGGCTTGTCGGCCGAGACCGCGGCGACCTTTTACTACGCGATGGCCACGGCCTCGATCCTGGGGAAGATCTGATCGTTGTCCGACCCGCGCCAGGAACTGCGAGACCTGACCGCCGCGTTTCGCGCGCATCTGGAGGCGCGTGGGCGCTGCGGAGCCCTGGGCGTGTCGCTGCGGCCATCGCCGGCCGCGCCGCCGCCACCACGGTCCGAGGAACCGGACGAATCCTTGAGCCCGTACCCCACGCCGCCGCCGGTGCTCTACGACGAGGGACAGGTCATGCATAGCGGTCGTGGGCTGACGGCCTTGCGCGCGGAGATCGGCGACTGCCAGCGCTGCAAGTTGGCCAAGGGACGGACGCACATCGTGTTCGGAACGGGCAATCCCGAGGCCAACCTCATGTTCGTGGGCGAGGCGCCCGGGGCCGACGAAGACGCACAGGGCGAGCCGTTCGTGGGCGCCGCGGGACAACTCCTGACCAAGATGATCCAGGCCATGGGCTACCAGCGCCAGGACGTCTACATCTGCAACATCCTCAAGTGCCGGCCGCCGCAGAACCGTAACCCCGAGCCTGACGAGATCGCGGCGTGCGAGCAGTTCCTGCGCAAGCAGATCGCCATCGTCCAGCCGCGCGTGATCGTGGCGTTGGGCAAATTCGCGGCGCACTTCCTGTGCGGTGAGACCACGCCGATTACGCGCCTGCGCGGCAACCTGCGCACTTACCACGAGATCCCGGTCATGCCGACCTACCACCCGGCCTTCCTTCTGCGCGACGCGAGCCGCAAGGGCGAGGCTTGGGCTGACCTCAAGCAGGTCATGGCACTGCTGAACAACATGGGGCTGAGGTGAGGATCGCACGGCCCCGACCTTCAACTCAGATCGGGGCTCTCACTCATTGACACTCGGGATCGGCAACGTTAACTTGCGCCCTGCGCCTGTGCAGAGGAGGATCTGATGGCGAGCGAAGACACTTGTTTCATCGGTAGCAAGACCACCATTCGGGGCCAGGTTTCGGGGAAGCAGGATCTCGTGGTTGAGGGCCGCATCGAAGGCCATATCGGCCTGGAAAGCCACCTCACGGTGGAGGAAGGCGGCAGCGTGGAGGCCGACGTCGAAGCCGCGGTCGCGACCCTGCGGGGCGAAGTCCGCGGCCCGGTCACGGCGCTGCGCTCGGTGACAGTCGAGGCGTCGGCCCGCGTGGCAGGCAAGCTCAAGGCGCCCGCCATCGCCATCGAGGACGGAGCGCGGTTTTCGGGTGAAATCGAGATGGATGTCGAGTTGCCGGCGGGCGTGACGCCTGGGAACACCTAGCCACCGGCCGCGTGTGTGCAGGCGGGCTTTGCCCGAGGGCACTTACCGCGGGAGATCGAAAGAACCCTCCCAGGTTTCTTTCTCAGAAAGACGGAACTCATCATGGCAAAGGAAAAGGAAACGAAACCCATGGCGAACACGGTCATTGGCAGCAGCATCGTCGTCGACGGCGAGATCACCGGCGAGGAACCGCTCACCATCCTTGGCACGGTCAAGGGCAAGATCGCGACGGCCGGCAGCGTGGTCGTCGAAGCCGGCGCCACGGTCGAGGCCGACGTGGAAGGGCAGACCGTGACCGTGAGCGGCAAGCTCACCGGCAACGTGACCGCGAGCGAGAAGCTGGAACTGCGCCCCGAGTCCAAGATGGTCGGGAACGCCAAGGCCCCGCGCATCGTGTTTGCCGATGGCGCCACGTTCAAGGGCAACGTGGACATGGACGTGTAGGCCATGGCTGACATACAAACGGTAATCGGCGTCGAGACCCGCGTCTCGGGTGAGATTCGCGGCGGCGAGGATCTGGTGGTCAAGGGCCGGGTAGACGGCAAGATCCAGCTCACGCACGCCCTGACCGTCGACAAGGGCGCCATCGTGCAAGCCGATGTCGACGTGAAGAACCTGGTCGTTTCCGGCACCTTGGTGGGCAACATCGTCGCCTCGGAGAGCGTGCGCCTGCATGCCAGCGCGCGCGTGGTCGGAGATCTGGCCTCGCCACGCGTGATGATGGAATCCGGCGCGGCCTATCGCGGCCGCGTCGACATGGGCGACATCGAGGCCGCCCGCGCCGCGGTCGCCTCGCGAGCGGTGGCCCGCCCCGCAGCTAGTTCCTTGGCATCGGCCAGGGAGAGACCCGCGCCGCCGCGCGTGGGTGCGCCGCCCAGGACGGCGGTCCTGGCGGGGAAGGCCGCGCCGAGGTTCGTTGCCCCGACGGCAGGGGAAAGGCCAGTCGTGGCCTCGGTGTCACCCTCCGCTCCACCCGCGTTTCCGCGCGTGGCTGGTGCGGTCGGTGGCATGGCGCCGGCTTGGGCGAAGAAGAAGGTTCGGAGACGCTGAGCTGGCTTGTCGGCCGACACTCGAAGGAGAACCTAAGGAGCCGCGAAAAGCTAACTCGTGCAAAGAGCGCGGCCGAGGCGCCCGGATGGCAAGGAGCGAGGAGCGAGCATGCCCGTCGGTATGTGAGCGACGAGCGACGCAGCCAGCCGGGATGGATCGGCCGCGCACCTGCTAGAGTTATCTTTGAGCGGCGACTTAGTCAACGGAACTGAATGGATTGCAGTTCGTGCTGGGCGTGCATCTCGCGATAGTTGTGGTACGGTTCGCACGCGTATGTGCGGAGTGATCGGAATCTTCGGCCACCCGGAGGCGTCAAATCTCGCCTACCTGGGCCTGCACGCCCTGCAACATCGCGGGCAGGAGTCGGCGGGCATCGTGTCAAGCGATGGTCAGCAACTGCGCTGGGTGCGCGAGATGGGGCATGTCGGTGAGATCTTCACCGAGGAGCGCCTGCGGCAATTGCCCGGCTCGGCCGCCATCGGCCATGTGCGCTATTCGACCACGGGCGACTCGGTGTCCAAGAATGCGCAGCCTCTCGCCGTCAACTACGCCCACGGCTCGATTGCCATCGCGCACAATGGGAACCTGGTCGACGCCGCGGATGTGCGCGCGCGCTTGGAGAACGAGGGCTCGATCTTCCAGAGCACGAGCGACACCGAGATCATCCTCCACCTGATTGCCCATTCGCGCGAAGGGGACTTGCCCTCGCGCATCGCCGACGCCCTGCGCTCCGTGCACGGCGCCTACTCGCTGGTCTTCCTGTCCGAAACCTCCCTGATCGTCGTGCGCGATGCGCTGGGCATCCGGCCATTGTCGCTCGGCCGTCACAAGAAGAGCGGTTGGGTGGTGGCGTCCGAGACCTGCGCCTTCGAGCTCATCGAGGCGGAGTACATCCGCGACATCGAACCCGGCGAGATGTTGGTCATTGATTCCGACGGGGCGCGCAGCCTGCGACCCTTCATGCCCGAGGAGCCGCGCCGCTGCGTCTTCGAGTGGATCTATTTCGCGAGGCCCGATTCCAACATCGCTGGCCAGTCGGTCTACGCTGCGCGCGAGAACATGGGTCGCCGTCTCGCCCTCGAGCACCCGGTCCCCGCCGACATCGTCATTCCGGTTCCCGACTCGGGCACCGCCGCCGCCATCGGCTACGCACGCGAGAGCGGCATTCCCTTCGACCAGGGGCTCATTCGCTCGCACTACATCGGGCGCACCTTCATCGAACCGACGGAATCGATTCGCCACTTCGGTGTGAAGCTCAAGCTGTCGCCGGTGCGTGACGTGCTGGCGGGCAAGCGCGTGATCGTGGTCGACGATTCCATCGTGCGGGGAACCACTTCGGGCAAGATCATCGGCATGATTCGCTCGGCTGGCGCGCGCGAGGTCCACCTGCGCATCAGCTCGCCGCCCACCATCGGCCCGTGTCACTACGGTATCGACACCCCGGATCGGAACAAGCTCATCGCCAGCTCACACACCGTCGATGAAGTGCGCCGCTTCGTGGGCGCGGACAGCCTCGGCTATCTCTCTCTCGAGGGGCTGCACCAGTCGTTGTCGAGCGTGCTGACCCAGCACGAGCATCGTGGCCTGTGCGACGGCTGCTTCTCCAACGACTATCCCATCCCCTTGCCGGCCCCCGCACGCACGCGCCAGTTGCGGCTGATATCTGTCTGACATGGAAACCCTGGGCGGGTTTCCACGTCTTCCCGCGATGGTTCGCGACCGGCAAAGCCCGCCGCGAACCACGCGATCCTGCCCGCGTCGCGATGTCTGAACGAGGGCGTAGCGCCACTTCCTGGCGTGGTCTGTTCCACCTCGGCGTGGTCTACCTGGTGTGGAGCAGCACCTATCTCGCGATTCGCGTGGCGGTGCGACCGGGCGCCGGATTCGCGCCGTACTCGCTCGCGGCCCTGCGTTGCCTGATGGCCTTCCCGCTGCTGCTCCTGTGGGGACGGCTGCGCGGGCTGCGCCTGCTGCCCACGCGCCGCGAGCTGCCAATCCTGGCGGCATCCGGCATTCTGCTGTGGACATTCGGCAACGCCCTCGTGGTGGTGGCCGAACAGCGCGTGGACAGCGCGTTGGCGGCCATCCTCATCGCCTCGACGCCGATCTGGGTCGTACTGCTCGAGAGCCTGGCCGAGTGGCGCATCCCTTCGCGGCTCAAGGTCGCCGCTCTGCTCGTCGGGTTCGCCGGCACCGGGCTGGTCGGCTATCCCGCCTTGCGCGGTGGGGTGCGCGCCGACGTCTTGGCGGTCCTGGCCCTGCTCGTGGCCTCCCTGAGCTGGGGCGGCGGCTCGCTCTTGCAGCGGCGACGTCCCGTCGAGCTCGACGCCCTGGTCAGCGCCGCCTACCAGATGCTCTTCGGCGGGCTCGTAACCACGGCCCTGGCCTTCGCCTTTCGCGAGCCCTGGCCCAAGCCGAGCGCGACGGCCTGGATGGGCTTCGCGTTCCTGCTCGTCTTCGGTTCTCTGATTTCCTTCACCTCGTTCCTCAAGGCGCTGCACCTTTTGCCCACGCGCGTGGTCTTCACCTACGCCTACGTCAATCCCGTCCTTGCGACCTTTCTGGGGTGGCTGATCCTGGGCGAGCGGGTCCCTGCCGTGGCCGTCGCGGGCGGCGGCCTGGTCCTGCTGGGCGTGGCCGGGGCGTTCCGTGCGAAGGACTAAGCCCCTAACTCCGCTCTTGCCTCGCGCGCGCGGTTGTGTCGTGGCTCCCTACCGGAGCTCACATCAGGGTCTTGACTAACATCGCGTGATCCCTAATCGTTCTACCATGCGCAGATCGAGACAAACCTCATGGGTACCGATGCTATTGGTTGGGATGATGTTGTTGCCCGCGGCCGCGTGGGGCCAGGCGAAGGTGGTGGTTCTCGACTCCGTGCAGACCTCCCTCAAGCTCAAGTTGGGCGTCAGGCAGGCGGTGGCCTCCGCGTTGGACGATCTGTCGGTGGCCATGGTTCCGCTCGAGGACGTGCTGCCGGAGGATGCGGCCTGCGCCGATCCCGCCTGCTACGTCGCCATCGCCAAGCGGGTCGAGGCGACGCACGTTCTGCTCGTGCAAGGCGTGGCCAACCCGGCCGGGTACCGGCTGACGCTCGACGTTCGGGACGGTGAAAGCGGCCGCACGCTGGGCACCGACGGCAAGGACTGCGAGCTGTGCGCCGAGGATCAACTCGCGACCACGGTCCAGCAGAAGGTCACGTCCTTGTGGATCCGGGTGATGCAGGAACAAGCCGGGCCGTCCCCGGCTGGACCGCCGCCGCCGGCCGGCGCCGTGGTTCCGGCGCGGGCGTCGACCACCGGTGAGGAAACATCCAGCACTTCCCACTGGTACCAGCAGCGCACGCCCTTGATGGGGCTTGGGTTCGGCGCGGTTGGCCTCGTGGCCGTGGGATTCGGCGTTTACTACATCATCCAGGACGGCAAGACCGTCGAGACTACCTCGATCAACCACAGGGGCATTATCTTGCGCGATACCGGCAAGTGGGGTTGGAGCCTGGCGGGCGTGGGCGTGGTTTCCCTGCTCGCGGGCTCGGCGATGATGATCTGGGGCGGCGACGACGGATCGAGCGTTTCCGTAGCCGTGGGGCCGCGGTCCATTGGCTTGCAGGGGAGGTTCTAGGAGATGAAAGCCATGCGCAAATACCTCATCGCGGCTCTGGTGCTGGCGGCTGGTTGCGATGCCACGCGGCGGGACTACAGCGCGTGCGACATCAAGTACCCTGTCTGTAACAAAGGTTTCACCTGCAACCTCACCACCGAGTTGTGCGAGCCTGGCATCGACGACGGCGGGCCGCCGGATACCAACCTCCCCCCCAGTGAGACCGGAACGCCGGTGGATGTGACGCCGGTCGAAGTCGCTGCCCCAGAGACCAGTGATGCGCCGGTCATCGACGTGGCCCCGGTCGATACCCAGCCGGTGGACGTGCGCATCACGGACGTTCCCATAACCGAGGCGGGTGGCCCCGACTTGCGCGGGCCTGACGCTCCGGGAAGCTGCACGCTGGACACCGACTGCGTGGGCAGCGGACGGCCTCTCTGTGTAAGCGGCATGTGCGTCGCCTGCAAGACCAGCAACCAGTGCAACAACGACGCCGGCGCGCCCTTCTGCTCGGCGCAGAACACCTGCGTGTCGTGCGCCGCCGCCACCGGCGACGGCGGCATCTGCTCGGGCACGGCCGCGGTGTGCAATCCCGGCTCCGGCCGTTGCGTCGAGTGCGTGCGGAACAGCGACTGCCCGACGGCAGCGAAGGCCTTCTGTGTCGCGAACCAGTGCCA
This sequence comes from Pseudomonadota bacterium, assembly GCA_017881285.1. GTDB lineage: Bacteria > Myxococcota_A > Polyangia > Fen-1088 > Fen-1088 > Fen-1118. The sequence continues at coordinate 7,578 of JADGRD010000111.1, forward strand.
GGGCTGCAACGTGCCCGGCGCCAGCGCGGGTGGCGGCGTCAGCGACGGCGGCGTTAGCGACGGCGGTCGGATCGACGCCGGCGGCATCGACGCTGGGGTCCTTGGACCGTGCGTCGGCGCCAAGCCCGTGTGCGCCACCAGCGGCACCCTGCTCGGCCAGTGCGTGCAATGCCTCGCCAGCAGCGACTGCTCGGCCGGCACCCCGATCTGTAGCAGCGCCAACACCTGCACGACTTGCACCACCGACAGCCAGTGCGCCAGCCTCGGCGCTGGCCCCGGCATCTGCATGTCCCACCAGGATGGAAGGTGCGCGAGCGAGGCGGAGACGATCTACGTGAAGAACCCATCGACTTGCAGCGGGGGTGCCGGGACGGCTGCCTCGCCTTTCTGCGTTACGCAGGCTGCCGTCAACGCGGTCACTTCCAGCAGGCGGGTCATCGTGGCCAAAGGTCCGGCGACCGACGTCCTCACGCCGATCTCCTCCACAGCAAGCGGCAGCCAGATATCGATCATCGGGCAGAACAGCGCCACCATCAACGGCGCGGGCGCCATCGGCATTCACGTGACGGCGGGTGACATTTACGTCAGGGGACTGACCGTCGCCGGCGGCAACAAGGTGGGCGTTCAGGCTGATGGCGGCGCCATGTTGCGTCTCAACCGTTGCATCATCAAGAACAACGCTGGCGGAGGACTCATCGTCAACTCCGGTGCCGAATTCGATGTGGTCAACTCCGTATTCGACAGCAACGGGTCAGGGAGCGATGGCCAGGGCCGCTTCTTTGGTGGGGCATTGCTGTTGGCGACTCCCGCCGCTGGGAAGAAGACACGCTTCTGGTTCAATACGGTTCTCAACAACGAAGACAAGGGTGTCGTCTGCGGCAATAGCTCACAGGTGCTCGAGGGGTTGCTCATCCTCGGCAACGTGAACGGTGACCAGGGGAACTGCAGTTTCCCCGTGCTCGCCAATGTTCCTCCACAAAAGCCCAGCACAACCTCGGACACGGATGCCAACGACACGCGGCCGAAGCCGTTCGACCCAACCAAGCCCTACCATCTTGTGAAGGGAGCTTCGGCAACCACGACATCTCCCTGCATCGACTACATCTGGGATTCCACTGTGCAGTTCCCGCCAGATGATATCGACGGCGAAGCCCGGCCGTACGGCGCAGGCGCCGACT
>JADGRD010000767.1 GCA_017881285.1 Pseudomonadota bacterium
TGCCCTCGGCCTTCACGTCCTCCCAGGTCCAGCCAGCGATGGTGTCGGAGAAATCGTTGTCCTGGATGACGTTGCGGTTCGTAGTTCCCTTGAGGCCGATGCCCAGGTCGTTGGTGATGAAGCGGCAGCCCTGCACTAGGTTGTCGCTGCCGTCGCGGATGTAGATGGCCTTGGCATAGCTGCCCTGACCGTAGTTCCGGAAGGTGAGGTCGCGGATGGTGACGAAGCCGCCGGTGAGGGTGAAGGCGTAATTGTACCGGGCGATGGCCATGGTCGCGCCCACTGGGCTGGCGTCGCCGGCGAGGTGCACGCTCACGGCCGTGCCGTTGGCGAAGAAGCCCGGCGTCTTGCTGGCGGAGAGGGCGGTTACGGAGGCGAGGTCCGGGTACGGGTACAGACGCGCGCCGTTCGCGGTGACGAGGTGGGGATCGGCCGTGCCCACCGTCGTGCCGAAGACCCCGCCGCCCTGGCTGGTCCAGGTGAAGGTAGCCGGATCGGCACCGTCGAGGATTGCTCCGGCCGCGCCGCGGATCACGATGGGGGCGGTCGCCGTGCCCGAGCGCGAGACGGTTATTTCGCCTTGGTAGTGGGTCCCGGCGCCGAGCACGACCTCGTCGCCAGCCTGGGCTTGGCTGATGGCCTGGGAAAGCGCGCAGGGCGCAGCCGTGGAGCAGGCCGTGCCGGACCCGGTCGGGCTGACGCTGAGGGTGCGCTTTGGAGCCGGGACAGTGACCTCGTTGCGTGTCGAGGCGGTCGCGCCCGCCCAGCCCGTGTCGAGCGGGGCGCCGTCGGGGTCGGCGTAGCGCACGCGCACGTCGTAGCTGGTCCCCGGCGTGAGCCAGAAGAGGCTGCCGACGAATCTGGTGGCGGCCACGCGCGTGAGGGGGAAGCCGGCAGCGTAGTCGGCCGCGCCCGAAACGCGATACTCGACGTTGGCCACGGCGTTGCTGTTCGCGTCGGCGCCAGAGGGAATCGTCGCGATCACTCCCATGGCGTGGAACGTGCCGTAGAGCTCGACGGATCCGACCGCTGGTCCAAGCGGGCCCCCGTCGACGGGGTTGACCGTGGTGCCGCCGGTCGAAGGGATCCCGCCGCTGGTGGTGATCCCACCGGTGGTGGTGATCCCGCCGCTCGTGGTGATCCCGCCGGTGGCGATGCCACCCGTGCCCAGGCCGCCGCTGCCGCCTCCGGTGGCGCTGATGCCGCCGCTGCCCGCGTCGATTCCGGAAATCTTGGCGCCACCACCGCAGGCAAGCATGGTCACGGACAGGGCCGCCAACATCGAAGTCAGTCGCGAGCTCGAGGTTTTCATCGACGTGCGCCTCCCCGACGCATGCCGATTATAGCCCCGGATGCGGATTGCGATTCGCCTGCCGCGATGTTCCCCTGCGATCTGGGCGGCGGCATCACTCTCGCAGGTACTTCGCTGACTCTTGCCCAACGGGATCCCGCGTTGTCCGAGAACGTGCTTTCGTATGCCACGGTCTGCAACCGCACGCTCGTCGCGGCCGCGATGCTCGCGTCGATGTCGATGGCCACGGCGGCCGCCGTCGGTGTTCGAAGAGCGCCATGCGTGCTCGGCGCCAGCCGCGGGCTACTGATTAGGGTTTGGCTCTGCGCACGGCATTCCCCTGCCTCACAAGCGTATCAATCTTCCCCATCGACTCGACCTTCCCGTCGGGATCGACGCGAATCGCCGCCCCCGCCCGGATGCCGTAGCCAAGGCTCGAGTCGGGCGAAAGTTTGAGAAGCGCTCTGAGCTCCCCCCAGTTCTCTTCTTCGCCGTGCACGTCGCACAGAATGTCGGCGATTCCGAGGCACGGGAAGATGCCGCCAACGGAGTCGTCGTCATCTTCCCAGCGCACCCAGGCGCGGGCCAGCATGATGCTGCCTGCCGAAAGCCCGAAGAGGAGCTTGCCGTCACGATACAGTTCGCCCAAGAAAGGAGCGAGGCCGCGCCTGGCGACAACCTTCATTCCCTCCTCGACGTCGCCGCCGCTGATGAAGACCGCGTCCGCGGCCTCGCATGTCTTCTCGAAGACGCGACGCTCGAATCGTCGAATCGTGGGTGCGAGCGTCACTCGCCCGGATCCGGACTTCGTGCAGGTGCCGCTCACCCAGCGGAAGAAACCTCGATGGTCGTTGCTCGCGGCGCCGATGTACGCAATGGAAGGACAAGAGACTCCGCAATGGTCAAACACCGTTCGCAGTAATGGATTGGACCCGGCGCGCCTGCTGCCGGGATCCCCGGCAACCAGAAATATCGGTTTCGGTCCGCTCATGGACCCCCCGCAAGAAAAGCCTGGATATCGATCTCGAAGTCGGCTCTGGCGAGTCGATATTTGACACCCAGAACCGGCGAGAGCGCCCGAACATGCCCGGGTACGATCTGCACGGAAGCGCCATAGCATCGTTGCAGCGACGCGCGCAATTCGGGCTCGATCGCTGCCGGATCTCGGCGATCGCTCACGTAGCGCACCGAGACCGTGGCGGAGTCGGCTTGCACCAGCTCGTACTGATCGACGCCATCGACCTGCGCGATCACCGAATCGGCCTCGCTCTGGGTGACAAGCCTGCCCAGGCTGGAGAGCGTTGCATTC
>JADGRD010000112.1 GCA_017881285.1 Pseudomonadota bacterium
TGGTACAACTGCGACCTTCCCTCGCTCAAGGACTACCTCGAACCCGGCGGCAGCCTGGCCGGGTTCGAGCAGTTCGGCAAGCCTATCTGGCTGACCGAGCTTTCTTGCGACACCAGCGCCAGCGCCGCCCAGCAGGAAGCCTACATGCGCGCCGCCATCCCCTACCTCGAGGGCAGCGCCAAGGTGTTCCGCTATTCCTGGTTCAGCGCCGATCCGATCCCCAACGCGAAGCTCATCAACAGCGATGGCTCGCCTACCGCACTTGGTCAGGTGTACATCGGTCTGCCGCAGAACTGCCAGTAGCCACCAGGCATTCCGTGGTAGACGGTGGTCGGGTCAACTACGTTGGCTCGCGACGCTGGCGCACGGGCCTTTTCCGTCGAAAAAAGATCGTCTGAGGGCTTGCCAAAGCCGGTCCAATTCGTTACTTATTTCACGGGCGCAGCACCTGCGCCATGAGTCGCGGTCAGCAGCAGCAGCAGTCCTAGCAGTTCCAGACAAACGAGCTTGGATCCCGGGCAGTAAGGAACGTCGGTTCCGACGGAATCCGGACAGTAGGCCGACTCGCCAAGAGTCAGAAGCAGGAATGGCCATGACAGACAACGCAAGTGTCAGTAGGCAGATCTGCGGGAATTTCGCCAACGACAAGGGCCGGCTGATGGACATTCTCCTCGGCGTGCAGGCCCAGGCAGGGTGCGTCGCGCCCGAGGCCCTCGACGAAATCGCGAAATCCCTCTCGATGAGCCGGGTGGAGGTCGAGAGCGCGGCGACGTTCTACGCCTTCTTTTCCGGCGCGCCGCGTGGACGGTTCGTCATCCGCCTGTGCAACGACATCATCGATCAACTCCATGGCATGGATCGAATCGTGGCGGCTTTTCGCGCCGAGCTGGGCATCGAGTTCGGGCAGACCACGCCCGACGGCCTGTTCTCGCTCGAATACACGCCTTGCATCGGCATGTCGGACCAGGCCCCGGCCCTCCTCATCAACAGCACGGTCGTGACGAAGGTGTCGACCGACATGGTGCACGAGATCGTGCAGACCCTGCGGGTCTCCAAGAACCTGGAGCAGCTCAAGCTTACCCTGGGCGATGGCAACAACAGCCATCCGCTCGTGCGTTCCATGGTCAACAACAACCTGCGCGAGCGCGGGGCGGTGGTTTTCGCGCCGTACACGCCCGGCGTGGCCTTGCAGCGGGCGCTGTCGGAACAGCCCGTCGAGCTCATCCGCATCGTCAAGGCCTCGCGCCTGCGCGGGCGGGGCGGCGCCGGCTTCCCCACCGGCATGAAGTGGGAATTCACGCGCGCCGCCGCCGGCGAGCGCAAGTTCATCGTGTGCAACGCCGACGAGGGCGAGCCGGGGACGTTCAAGGATCGCGTCATCCTCACCGAGGCGCCGGGCCTCATGTTCGAGGGCATGACCATCGCCGGCTACGCCATCGGCGCCAGCGAAGGCATCGTCTACCTGCGCGGCGAGTACGCCTATCTTCTGCCCTACCTCGAGGACGTGCTGGCCAAGCGGCGCGCCGCCGGCCTGCTCGGCCGTGACATCCTCGGCAAGTCGGGATTCAAGTTCGACATCCGCATCCAGCTCGGCGCGGGCGCCTACGTGTGCGGCGAGGAAACCGCGCTCTTGAGCTCGTGCGAGGGCAAGGCCGGCAACCCCAAGACGCGGCCGCCCTTTCCGGCGCAAAAGGGCTATCTCGACATGCCGACGGTCATCAACAACGTCGAGACCCACTGCGCGGCCGCGCGCATCGTCGAGAACGGCCCAACCTGGTTCACCTCGATGGGCACCAAGTCCAGCTCGGGGACCAAGGTCTTCAGCGTGTCCGGTGACTGTTCGCGGCCGGGCGTCTACGAGATCCCCTTCGGCATCACGGTCGAGGAGTTGCTGACCCACGTGGGCGCCAGCGACACCATCGCGGTGCAGGTCGGCGGCGCCTCGGGGCGCATGATCGGCCCATCGGAATTCAATCGACCGTTCTGCTTCGATCACCTGGCGACCGGCGGGTCGGTCATGGTATTCGGCAAAGGCCGCGACCTGCTCGCCATCTCGCACGCTTTCATGGACTTCTTCGTCGAGGAGAGCTGTGGCTACTGCACACCGTGCCGGGCGGGCACGCGCTTGCTGCAAGAACGGCTGGGCAGGTTCTTGACGGGCCAGGCCGAGTCGGCCGACCTCGACTATCTGGAGAAGACCGGCAAGACCGTGAAGACCGCCAGCCGCTGCGGGCTTGGGCAGACCGCCGCAAACCCGATCCTGGGCACCTTGCAGAGCTTCCGGCCGGAGTACGAGCGCCGGATCAAGACCAACGGCAGCGTGTTCCTGCCCTCGTTCGATCCGCGCAAGGCGGTGGCGGTGGCCTCCAGCATCGCGGGCCGTGAATCGGAGCAGTTCGGAACCCAGAAAGGTGGAGTGAAACAATGAGCGCAAAGGTCGCCTTCACCATCGACGGCAAGACCGTGCAGGGCGAGCAGGGGCAGACCATCCTGCAAGCCGCGGCACTGGCCAGCATCTACATCCCCCATCTCTGCGCCATGAAGGGCCTTTCCCCCTGGGGAAGCTGCCGCGTGTGCACGGTCCTGGTCAACGGCCGCCCGCAGGCGGCGTGCACCACGCCCGTCGCCGAGGGCGCGGTCGTCGAGAATGATACCGCCGAGCTCAAGGATCTGCGCAGCAGCCTGGTCGAGATGCTCTTCGTCGAGGGCAACCACTACTGCATGTTCTGTGAGAAGAGCGGCAACTGCGAGCTGCAGGCCATGGCCTACCGCCTGGGCATCCTGGCGATGCGGCATCCCTACATGTTCCCCGTACGCACGCTCGACGCCAGCCATCCCGACGTGATGGTGGAGCTCAATCGTTGCATCTTGTGCGCGCGCTGCATCCGCGCGTCGCAGGAGCTCGACGGCAAGCACGTGTTCGACTTCGTCGGCCGCGGCAGCCACAGGCACATCGGCGTCAATGCCGCGACGGGCGCCGGCGGCACCAACCTCAAGGTGACCGACAAGGCCGCCGAGGCGTGTCCGGTCGGCTCCATCGTCAAGAAACGCGTCGGCTTCGCCGTGCCGATCGGCCAGCGCCTCTACGACAGCAAACCCATCGGCAGCGCAATCGAGTCTGGCCGGGCGGCCAAAGGGTAGGTAGCAGCATGGCAAACAAACCCAAACTGGCGACGGTATCTCTGGCGGGGTGTTTTGGCTGTCACATGTCGGTCCTCGACATCGACGACCGCATCCTGGAGCTCATCGAGCTCGTCGAGTTCGACCGCTCGCCCATCAACGACATCAAGGAGATCAAGGGTCGTTGCGCGGTCGGCATCGTCGAGGGCGGCTGCTGCAACGAGGAGAACGTGCACGTGCTCAAGCACTTCCGCGAGCACTGCGACGTGCTCATCTCGACCGGTGATTGCGCCACCATGGGCGGCATCCCGGCCCTGCGCAACACCATTCCCCTCCAGGAATGCCTCGAAGAGGCGTACCTCAAGGGCCCGACGGTGTACAACCCGCGCGGGAAGCTCCCGAACGATCCCGAGATTCCGCTCTTGCTCGACAAGGTCTATCCCTGCCACGAGGTGGTGAAGATGGACTACCACCTGCCCGGCTGTCCGCCTTCGGCGGATACGCTCTGGCAGGCATTGGTGGCGCTGCTGACGGGGAAACCCATCGCACTGCCCTATGAACTGATCAAGTACGATTGAGCCACTGACGGACGAGGGAGAAGGAATTCCTATGAGCGTTGCCAAGCGAATCGTCATCGAGCCCGTGACCCGCGTGGAAGGCCACGGGAAGGTCGTCATTCTGCTCGACGAGAACAAGAAGGTTATCTCTGCCCGCCTGCACATCGTGGAGTTCCGTGGCTTCGAGCGCTTCATCCAGGGGCGCCCGTTCTGGGAGGTGCCCGTGCTGGTGCAGCGCCTGTGCGGCATCTGCCCGGTCAGCCACCACCTGGCGGCGGCCAAGGCCATGGACCGCATCGTGGGCGGTGAGAACCTGACGCCGACGGCGGAGAAGATACGCCGTCTGATGCACTACGGGCAGATGTACCAGTCGCACGCCCTGCATTTCTTCCACCTGGCCTCGCCGGACCTGCTCTTCGGCTTCGACGCCGACGTCGCCATTCGCAATGTCATCGGCGTGGCCGGCAAGTACCCGGCTCTGGCGGTGCAAGCCGTGCTCATGCGCAAGTACGGCCAAGAGATCATCAAGGCCACGGCGGGCAAGAAGATCCACGGCACCGGCGCCATTCCCGGCGGCGTGAACAAGAACCTGTCCATCGCCGAACGTGATGTCTTTCTAAGAGACGCCGACCAGCAAATGACCTGGGCCCAGTCCGCGGTGAAGATCGCCAAGGACTACACCGTCGCCAACCTGGCCAAGCTGGCGCCCTTCGGGTCATTCGATTCCAATCACTTGTCACTCGTCCGTGCCGACGGCGCCATGGACCTCTACCACGGCAACCTGCGCGCCATCGACGCGGAAGGCAAGGTCATCTTCGATCAGGTCGATTATCAGAGCTACGTCGACTTCATCGCCGAAGAGGTGCGTGACTGGTCGTACATGAAGTTCCCCTTCATCCGGTCGATTGGTCCAGAAAAGGGCTGGTATCGGGTCGGGCCGCTGGCTCGCCTCAACACCGCCAAGTTCATCGACACCCCGCTGGCCGAGGCCGCGCGCAAGGAGTTCATCGCGGTCACGTCGGGCAAGCCCAACAACCTCACCATGGCCTACCACTGGGCGCGCATGATCGAGCTGGTCCACGCGATGGAGAAGATCCACGCGCTGCTCAACGACAAGGATCTGCAAGGCACGGACCTGGTGGTCAAGGGCGAGCGGCGTGAGGTGGGCATCGGCCTCCTCGAGGCGCCGCGCGGCACCTTGTTCCACCACTACAAGGTGGACAAGAACGACCAGGTGGTGTCGGCGAACCTCATCGTTTCGACGACCAACAACAACGAGCCCATGAACCGGGCGGTGGCCAAGGTGGCGCAGGACCACCTGCAGGGCGTGGAGATCACCGAGGGCTTGCTCAACCACGTCGAGGTCGCCATCCGCGCCTACGATCCGTGTCTGTCGTGCGCGACGCACGCGCTCGGCCAGATGCCGATGGAGCTGACGCTGGTGGATTACCAGGGGCAGATCCTCGACCGGAAGAGCAGGGGATGAACGGCGAAGCTGCCAACGTCCTGCTCTACGGCTACGGCAATCCTGGCCGGGGCGATGATGGGCTGGGACCGGCCCTGGCCGCGGCCATCGAGGCCATGGCCATGCCCGGCATCGACGTGGATGCCAACTACCAACTCACGGTCGAGGACGCCGCCGAGATGGGGCGCTACGCGGCCGTGGTGTTCGCCGATGCCGCGACGGAGGGACCTTCGCCCTTCTGGTTTTCGCGCATCGACGATTCTAGCATCGGGCGGCTGGGCTGGACCAGCCACAGCGTTTCGCCGGTGCAGGTCGTGGCCCTGGCGCGCGATCTCTTCGGGAGCAAGGTGGCGGCGTATGCGCTGGGCATTCGCGGCTACGCATTTGGTGAGCTCGACGAAGGCTTGTCTGCGCCGGCCAAGGACAACCTCGGGCAGGCCGTCGCATTCGCTCGTAGGGCGCTTGGCGAACGCCGCTTCGAGCACTACGCGCGAGAATTCGGGCACCCCGCTGCTGGTCTTGCCACCAGCGGCCCAACTTGGAAGGCATGACCATGAGAGACGGAAAACCCCTCATCCTTTGTGTCGACGACGACGCTGACCTCCTCGACCTGCTGCGTATGCAACTGGAAAAAGGCGGGTACGCGGTCGATACGGCGTTCACCGCCGAAGAAGGCTTGCTCAAGTTCAAGCAGAACAAGCCCGACCTCATCATTGTCGACCTGATGATGGAGGAGATCGACGCGGGCACCAACCTGGTCAAGGAGCTGAAGTTGGCCGGGAACCAGGCGCCCATCTTCATGCTCAGCTCGATGGGCGACCAGCTCGACGTGTCGACGGGGTACCGCGAGCTCGGCCTCGACGGCGTCTTTCAGAAGCCAGTGAACGCCGAGGCGCTCCTGCGCACCATCAAAGCCAAGCTCGTGAAATAGCGTTCTCGCTGGTATGTTTTCCATCGGGCAGCCGCAGAGATGGAAACTAGGACCGGCCAGGACTTGATTCTGACGCACAGCCTGATGCTGGGCGAAAGGCTCTATCTCTTCGCTCGCCTGCGTTTCATGGCCGCGGCCGGGATTCTCCTGGGCGGCCTGTTCGCAACGTACGTCGTCGGTGTACCGAATCTGAACCTCAAGGCGCTGGCGGGGGCGGCGATCTTCCTGGCGGCCTACAACGTTTGCATCTTTCTCTCCGTTCGGCCCCATGGCGGAAGTTACAACGGGAAAAAGAACCAACGCCGTCTGGTTACCATCGCCCATGTTTCCATCCTTCTTGACTATCTGGTGCTGACCTTCGCTCTGTGGCTGGTGGGCGGCGCCGGGTCGCCTTTCCGGGCCTTCTATCTGCTGCACGCGATCCTTGCCGCGGTCCTCCTCTCGCGCCGGGCGGCCTACGTGCTGGCCGCGGTAGGCTATCTGTGCCTGGCCGGGCTCGTGCTTGGGGAGTGGTCGGGAGTGATCCCCAGAAACGGGGATCTGGGAATCCGCGTCGATTTCCAGTTGGTCGTGACCGTGCTCTTCGTATACGGCTTGCTGACCGCGGTCACCACGGTGCTCACCACGGGAATCGTCAGGCTCCTTCGCGAGAACGAGCAAGGGATGCTTGCGGCGAGCGAACGCCTGGAGCGGCTGGCGGACATGCGGCGGTCCTTCCTCCATGTGGTCCTCCACGACCTGCGCAGTCCCGTCGGGACCGTGGTCGCGATGCTCGAGGGGCTAAGTGGCGGTCTCGACGGCCAGCTCGCGGAGGCGCAGAAGAGCCGGGTGGACCGGGCGACAGCGCGCCTGCGCAGCCTGCTCGAATTGCTGCGCGGGCTGCGCGTGCTGGCGGACCTCGAAACCGAGCGGCTCGAGAGCTTGATGGCGCCAGTGGATGTACGCGGCACCATCACCGCCGCCGTCGAGGACCACCTCGACTCCGCCGAGCAGAAGAAAGTGGTGCTAAAGGCCATGCTGCCGGCCGCGTTGCCGGCGATTGTTGGCATCGACCGGCTGATTCGGGAGGCGCTGGCCAACTTTCTGACCAACGCCATCAAGTACACCCCCGCGGGGGGCACCATCAGCGTGCGTGCCGCCGACCGCGGTTCCGTCGTGCGCATCGAAGTGGTCGACGATGGCCCCGGCATCGCTGCCGAGGAACAGGCGCACCTGTTTCAGGAGTTCTCTCGTGCGGGCAAGGAAGGCAGCCGTCGGGGCAAGGACGCGGGCCTCGGGCTGGGACTCTCCATTGTCCGCCGCATCGCCGAGGCCCACCATGGGCGGGCCGGGGTCGAGAGCCAGCCGGGGCAGGGCAGCACGTTCTTCATCGAGTTGCCGGTTCGGGAAGCGGCCAAGACCGTCTAGATCCGGGCTGGCGCATTCCTGGTGGTCTCCAGGCGTCGTTGTGACAAAAACGACGAATGGCTGTGCGGCGCGAACCGGAGGATTGCCACGGAGTGGCCTAGGAGGGCGTTGGTATCATGGGGTAAGCGGCAGAAGGCTGCGAAATTACATGGCAATATGCTTATGCGTGCAGCGATTCGTGGCTCGCTGTGAAGTCTCAATTCGCGTAATCCGTCCTTGACTTGTGGCCAAGGGAACGCTACATCCATCGTGACACTATTCACAGCGACGGCGTCCGGGAAATTCGGTTGGCCCATCACCAAAGGAAGTTTCGATGACTAGCGCATTACGAGCAACATCGACCAAGCCGCTCCTCAAGGAGTTCGGCCCGGCCAAGCGGGACAGCCTGATCCCGATCCTGCAGAAGGCGCAGGAAGTCCATGGCTACCTGTCGGAGGAGGCCATCGCCGAGATCGGCCGCCATCTCAGATTGCCGGCCAGCAAGGTCTACGGTGTCGCGACCTTCTACAACCAGTTCCGCTTCACCCCGAAGGGCAAGTACCACATCATGCTGTGCCGCGGGACCGCCTGTCACGTCAAGGGTTCGCTCAAGCTGCTCGATGCCGTGACCCGCGCGCTCAAGCTGCAACCCGGCCAGACCACCCGTGACGGCATGTTCAGCCTGGAAGTCGTGGCCTGCATGGGCGCGTGCGGATTGGCGCCGGCCGTGAGCATCAACGGCGAGGTGCACGCGAAGGTCACCCCCAAGAAGGTCAGCAAGCTCATCGACGAATGCCGCGCCAAGGAGGAAATCCATGCCCGCGCCTGAGACGACGGGAAAGACCTCGTGCTGGGCGGAGCCACCCGGACCGAGTGCCGAGCTGCTTGCGAAGTTGCCCACCGGACCGCTTTCCGCCAAGGCGGGCGGCGACGTTCGGGAGCGCATTGCCGTGCTTCGTCGCGAGAAGGTGGCCAAGCCAACCATCTTTGTCGGGACCGGCACCTGCGGGCTGGGCGCCGGCGCGGCCAAGACGCTGGCCGCCGCCCAGGCGTATCTGGCGGAAAAGCAGGTCGACGCCGTGGTCGTCGAAGTCGGTTGTCTCGGCGTGTGCTCGGAGGAGCCCATGGTCGACGTGCAGCTTCCCGGCAGGGCCCGCGTCAGCTTCACGCGCGTGACCGCCGACCGCGTGCCCGCGGTTCTCGACGCGGCCCTCGGCGGCAAGATCACCGAGGAGCTCGCTCTCGGCCAGTTCCGCACGAGCACCGCTGAAGGGTGGCCGAAGG
>JADGRD010000768.1 GCA_017881285.1 Pseudomonadota bacterium
TGTGCCGGTGTCCGGCTTGACATCGTCGCCTGGTCTGGCCGTGTCGGAACCCGCCCAGTTGTCTGGCGCCGTGTCCACAGCCGCGGCATCGTCGGCAGGCGGAGAGTAGCCAGCGTCGCGCAGGCAAGCCCTCAACGTGCACTCCACTCCGCCCGAGCCTGCGCACGAGCACGTGTTGCATCCGTCCGTCGAGGGAAAGGTCGTGTTGGACTGATACGTCTTGCCGGCGTAGCTGCAAGTCATTTGCCCGGCGCTCAAGCCAGGCTTCGAGCAACCAGCCGAGAGCACCGCCAGGGCGGAAACCATAAGACCAAACCTTGCCTTCGAGCTTCCAGTCATGAGCTATTGCCCTCGCAAAAAACATACCACGGCACAGCGTAGAGTCTTCCTAGGCAAATGACCTTGGGGCGTCAGTTTTCCGAGGAAATTGGGGCCGAAAGGTCGGTGAAGTGTATCGCCGCGGTCGCCTGGGGTGGCGAACCCCGGGCTGGCCAAATCGCGGCCCCCGCTGGTTGGGGTTTCCGCCGGCCAGCCAGCCGCTCTCCCAACGCACCTCCACGCCAGCCTGATACAATGATTGGCTTGGAGGTGCGCGCATGTTGAAGGCGTGTGCTGGACTGACTCTCGCGTTGGCGTTCGGCTGTTCGGGCTCAGGCTCTGCACCTGACGGAGCAAGCGCAGCCGACAGCGTCGTGCCAGACGATCCGCAAGCCAGCGATCCGCCGCCGGACCAGGTGGCGCCGACCCGAGATGCGAACCTGCCAGGTGACACCGGTGCCGGCGCAGCAGGGGATGGGCGCGTAGACAGCGCGGCCGGCGAGCCGTGGATCGTCGCTGGGTATCCAGGGGACCAAGGCATCGCCGGCGATCCGCGCGTGCTGTTCCACAGCGACTTCGAGAGCGGTTTCGCCGGGTGGACCCGCTACACCAAGAACACGGACCAGATCGCGGTTTTCACGGACCCGGCGCTGGCCAACAGTGGTTCGGGCTACCTGCGTGCTCAAGTCACGCGGACGCAACTAGCTTCTGACCAGTACATCTCGGCCAACGCGCAAGTCGATTTCCCCCGCCGGGTTCCCGATCTCTACTGGCGCTTCTATGCGCGCTTCGTCGGCCAGACCGCGACGCCGCACCACTGGGTGCGGGTGGCGGCGGGAACGCCCGACTTCGACTCCGACGGCCTGGCCAACACGGTCCCCGCCGGCGACAAGGGCTTCTGGTTCGACCTGGACGCGCACAGCGACGGGCTCTTCAACTTCTACGTCTACTGGTACAAGATGCGTTCGGGCCGCTGCAACGACGGCAGCGCCACCCCGGGTTGCGCGGGTGACCAGGGAACCACCTACTACTACGGCAACAACTTCTCGCCTGCGGGCCAGACGCCATTCCCGCGCGATACCTGGTTCTGCATGGAGATCCACGCCAAGGCGAACACGATCGGCGCCTCCGATGGCGAACTGGCCCTGTGGATTGACGACATGCTGGTGGGCGAGTACCGGCCGGGCTCGCCGCGCGGCCGCTGGTTGCGCGACAACTTCTTCACCTGGGGGCAGTACTACCAAGACGCGCAGGCCTTCGAGGGTTTCGATTTCCGCTCTTCGGCCGATGTGCTGTTCAAGCGAGTCACGCTGGACGCCTACTACGAGCGCGGCACCCTGCCCACCGACGCACCCGAGGCGCAGGTCATTCTCTACGACGACGTGGTGGTCGCCACCTCGCGCATCGGTTGCCGCACACGCTAACACGCCTGTGCTGGGCATGACGGGGCCCAGTTGGCGTACGATGCGCAATCGGCCATCGGGAGAGGCGCTGCGACGCTGGAAGAAATAGGCACTCTGACTTTCTAGGCGCCGCCGAACCAGCCGAGCTAGCGAGGGCCGATCAAGGGAACTTGGAAGCGACGGGCGGTGGCCAGCCCTTGCGTGAGCAGAAGCGAACCTCTGCTATGCTGGTGCGGTGACGGATCCCCCTCATCCCGCCGATCCCCGCGTGGGCAGGGTGATCCAGGACCGCTACAAGATCCTCGCGGTCGTCGCCTCCGGGGGCATGGGCGCGGTCTACCGTGGCGAGCGCCTCCAGCTCGGGCGGCCGGTGGCGATCAAGTTCCTCCACCCTTGGGTTGCCTCGCAGCCATCCTTTCTCCAGCGCTTTGAGGTGGAGGCGCGGGCGATGAGCCGCCTCAGCCACCCCAACTGCGCCTCGGTGATCGATTTCGGTGTCGAGGGCATGCCTTTTCTTGTCATGGACTTCGTCGCCGGGCGCAGCCTGCGCTCGCTCATCGCAAGCGAGCGTCTCGATCCCACCCGCGTGCTCGGCTTCACCCGCCAGATCCTGTCCGGCGTCGCCCACGCCCACGCCCAGGGCATCATTCATCGTGATCTCAAGCCGGAGAACATCATCGTCAGCGACACCCCGGGGCTGGTCGATTACGTTCGGATTCTCGATTTCGGCCTGGCCAAGCTGCACGGCGGACCGGTGCTGACCGTGGGCATGGCCATCGGCACGCCCTCCTACATGGCTCCCGAGCAGACGCTAGCGGAAGGCGTCGTCGATGCGCGGACCGATGTCTACGCCGTCGGCGACTGCGCTGAAG
>JADGRD010000113.1 GCA_017881285.1 Pseudomonadota bacterium
CGATCGACGCCAGCGAGCCGACGTGGTTGTCGAGGAACGTCCGCCAGGTCTGCGAAGGCGGCTTGCGTGGCTTCGGCGGCATCCAGCGGGACACGCTGCACTCGCCGATGTCCATGCCGAGCTTGAGCAACTCGCCGTGGATTCTGGGCGCGCCCCACCCGAGGTTGGCCTCCGCCATCTGGCGGATGAGCGTCACAAGCCGTGGTGTCCGAAGCGGCTAACTTGCATGCGCGACGATTCTGACTTTGCGGTTCACGGCCCGCCAGATGAGCAGGAGCATCCAGGGGTGGCGGACGAAGAGGGGCAGCCACTTCAGAATCTGCATCGGCGCGTGACGCTTGAAAAAGCGAAAGAGGTTTTCGTAGGTCCGCTGGACGCCCATTTCCAGCTCCTCGGCCGTCATGTGGGCCGGTTGGAATACGGCATTGGCCCACCCGTAGTGATCCCGGTCAAGGACCAACAAGCGGCCCTCGCGCTTGAGTTGATCGTAGATTGGCGTGCCGGGATAGGGTGTCAGGATATAGAGAAGGGCGTCTTCAATCCCCATCTGTTTGATGCATGCCTCCGCCATCTCGAAGATGCGTCGATCCTCGCTGTCGAAGCCGAAGATGAAGAATCCCTGCACCAGAATGCCGTGCTGGTGAAACCGCCGCACGATCTGCCGGTAGTTCTCGATCTTGTTCTGCACCACGCCCGCTTGCCGCAAGGAATCCGGATGCACGGTTTGAAAGCCGACTTGAACGGAGAAGCAGCCGGACTTCTGCATGGCGGCAAGCAGGCTTAGGTTCTTGGTGATGGTCGTAGGCGCCTGTACCGACCAGGCCAGCTTCAAGGGCGCAATCTTGTCACACAAGGCGATGGCGTACTCCTCGTCCGCGAAGAGGTTGTCATCCACGAAGAAGACGACCTTCTGCTTCATGCCCTTGAGCTCTTCGTAGACCTTGTCGGGCGAACGCCGGCGATGCTGGTGCCAGGGCACGCTGGGCAGATAGCAAAACCGGCAGGCATGATGGCAGCCGCGCGTGGCCTGAATCATGCCGACCCTGGGATCCTGACGGAGCAGATCCCGACGGGGGATCGGCACGTCGTCCATGTCGGTGGGGCGGTCCTGCTGGTAGGTTCGCTTGAGGGCAGAGGCGGCGACGTCTTCGAGTAGCTGCGGCCATACGTATTCCGCCTCACCGATGACGACCGCATCCGCGTGTTCGAGGCATTCCTCCGGCATCAGGCAGGCATGGACACCGCCCATCACGACCGGGACGCCCCGCTTGCGGAACCCATCCGCGATGTCGAACGCTCGCTGGGAGGTGAAGGTGGTGGTGGTGAGACCGACCAGGTCGTAGTCCCCGTCGGCAGGGACCTCATCCCAATCCTGATCGATCACCTTCACCTCGTGCCCTTTCGACAGGGCGGCCAAGATGCCCAGGTGCAAAGGTTGGAAGGTCACTTGGGTGAGGAAGCGATACACCCCGTCCTCGACGAACCACCTAGGTTTGACGAGGAGGATTCTCATAGAGAGCGGGTTCCGAGCAGGCTGTTGAGAGTGACCTTGGCATGCAGTAGGAAGACGCCCAACCGCCCCCAGGCGCCGAAGATGCGGTTCCAGGGCCGGGTCCGCACCAGACGTTGCAGAAAGACGTGCGTGTTCGCGGTTTGTAGCTCCTCGTGCGGGCTGCGCGTCTCGAGATCCTTCGGTTCGAAGAAGCAAGAAGGGTCCTCCGCCAAGTAATCACCGGTGTGGTAGTACGCCAGCGAGCGGCAGCCACGACAGGAATCGCCATAGCGGCAGCGTCCGCACTTGCCTTTCACCGGACGTGGATGCCGCAAAGCGAGCATGGTCTCGGACGCATGGAAGATCCTGGAGAGGGGCTGGTCGCGCACGTTGCCACAGCGGATCGGGCTGTCGAGCAGATGAACACACGGGGCCACGTCGCCTTCGGCGTTGATGCCAATAAAGGTTCGGCCGGCTTGGCAGCCGAGGTTGCCCAGGCGGAGGGAGCGACCGCCGAAGCTCAGACAGGCGACATCTGGCGCGGCAAAGAAAGGCGTGTAGCTGACATAGTCGAGGGGGTTGTCGCGCAAGACTGGGAAGATCGCCCTTTCCATGTCGCTGCGGTCAAAGCATAGATGCCGAGCTTGGGCCGCGGCGCCCCGAGGCACGAAGGGCGAGCGGATGACCGCGATCTGCCTCTCGTGTAGCCAGTCCATCGTGCGGCGAAGCGAACCAAGGTTTTGCTTCGAGACGGTGACCAGCACGAAATAGGAAACCTTGTTCTCGTCGCAGATCTTGAAGAGGCGCTCGATGCTCTCTCGGTTGCCCGAGCGGCATTTCTTCTGGATGTCCTCCTCGACAGAATCCAAGGAGAAGCCCATGGTGAGCTGGCCGCCCGCCGCCTGGTTCAGTTCCTTGACCTTCGCCGAATCGAGGCCGTGACCGCTGGTGTTGACGAACGTGTGCAGGCCGTTGCGGGCGTTGTGCGCGATAAGCTCCACATGGTCCGCCCTTTGCAAGATCTCGCCGCCGGAGAACGAAACCGCGCCGTTGGGGCAAATCAGCTTCAGCTCGTCGAGCACCAGGCGCTTCGCTTCATCCGTGGACAGCTCCGCCCGGGCGGGTGGTTCGGAGAGCCTCGTCATGCAATTCGGGCAACCCTGGTCGCATGTTCGAGTGGTCTCGAAGTAGCACAAGAAGAACTTGGGGGGCTGCATCGCCTGCGTCTTCACATGATCGGCAGAAGGAGCCGCAACCTGGAGACGGCGGCGCGTCGGAGCTTCGGGTGCCGACATCATAGTCCACGTCGTGTGGCCGGGGATCGTATCATTGCTCCTGGACATACCTGGGCGCCTGACTCAGAACATTCCTCATGCCCGATTTTGACGTCATCGTCGTCGGCGGTGGACCCGCCGGTGCCGCCTGCGCCCGTAGCTGCGTCCAGGCCTCGTTGCGCACCCTCCTGGTCGAGCGCGGAACTCTGCCGCGTTTCAAGCCCTGCTCCGGCCTCGTCGCTCTCGAAGCCGAGCGCTTCGTCACGCGCAACTTCGGCCCCATCCCGGATTCCTGTCGCAGCAGCTCCGGAGACTACACGGGCATCGCGCTCCACTTCCCGAGCGTCCCTTCGCTTTTCTTGCCGGGGCTGTGCCAGGCGGCGAACGTGTGGCGCCACACCTTCGACCAGTTTCTGGTGGAGCACACGGGCGCCGAGGTCCGCGACGGCACCCTTTTCGAAGCGGTCGAGGAAGTGCCGGAAGGGGTCGCGGTCCGGCTGCGCGCGCGCGCCAGCCGCGGCAGCCGCGTGACCGCCCGATACTTGGTGGCTTGCGACGGCGGCTATTCCCGGGTGGTGCGCACCATCGCTCCCACCGTGCATGACGACACGGCCTGGGCGCTGGTCTATCAGCGGTACTACCGCGGTCGCATCGAGCTCGACGCGGGGCCCTACCACAGCCTCCTCACGCGCGACATGGGCATCTACACCTGGGTCACCTTCAAAGACGACCTGATCATCGTCGGATGCGGCTGCATGCGCGGCGACAAGATTGGTGGCTACCACGGTCGCTTGGTCGACTACCTGCGCGGCCGGTTCGGCTTCGAGCCGAAAGAGAGCGTGCGCGACGAGGGCTGCCTGGGCAACGCGCTCGGGCCGACGAACCGATTCTTCCTCGGCAAGGGCCGCGTGCTGGTCGCGGGCGAGGCGGCTGGCTTTCTGCATCTCGGCGGCGAAGGGATCTCGGGCGCGCTCGAGACGGGCTGGCTTGCCGGGCAGGCCGTCGCGGGGAGCATCGCCGCCGGCGACGACGCCCTCGGCCGCTACCAGATGTCAACGCGGGGCGAACGGGAACGCGTGCTCGATCAGTGGAGCTTCACGCGCCTCTTCCGTTCGTTCAGCCATCCCATGGCGCTTGCATCCGCGTTCGGGCGCTACCCCTGGCGCCACTATCCGGCCCTGGTGCGCGATACCTACCGCTTTCTCGACCAGCAAGCCCGGGGCAGTGGCGTCGGGGCCGCCATGGTCCGCAACTCCTGGCAACGCCTGCTGACCCGGCGCCGCTACGAGGTGGGCCGGGTAGAAGCGGACCAGGCAGGCAGCTAGCCACGGGAAGTCGGAAGGAATGTCCCCCACAGAACCTTCGTGCTGGACTTGGCGAGCGCGCCCTCACTTGGCGGTAGGTACATCGCCCTTGTCGGCTGGTTTGAGTTTGGGCTTCGTCTCGTCGTCGGGTCGGTTTGCTCGCTTGATCTCGTTCTGGCGCTCTTTCCTGTCGACCTCCGCCGCCTTCTTGGTCTCGGCGGCGATATCTTTCGCCATCTGCTTGGTGCGTTTTTCCTCGCAGCCCTTGGGCTCGCACTCGCCGGGACACTCGCACTTGCCTCTTCTTCCGCAGAAACACTTTCCCGAGGCATCGGTGTAGCAACCGCAAGCGTTGACCGCCTTGTGCATGGCCGCCGGCGCCGCCGCCTTCTTGCCCTTGGCCGACGCGGTCCGGGTGGGCCCCGCGGCCAGCAGTGCCAATACCGTCGCCATCACGATCCCGTGAATGCTGCCCATGGCTTCCTCCGATTTCATTCCATGCTTGGTGAAAACGCCCACGCTGCGAATCAGAACATCACGCGCTCTGCGCACGGGAAGTTCAACTGCCCTTCCGCCATCGCCGTATCAAATTGCAAGATGTCCGAGAACGCCGGTTGCGTCAACTCCCCCCTTGCCCGGGTCCACCTGGACGAAGGTGTCGCTCACCGGCATCGCCGTCAGCAATGGCACGTGCGACGTGGGCATCTCCTCGGGAAGCGGGAATGTGGAAGACTTCCTGCTCGTCAAGAGCTGACGTTCTGCCCCGACGCGCCCTATTCTGCCTTGGTCAATCGGCGTTCGCTCGCGGCGATGACGTCGTAGATCGCCTTGGCGTCTTTCGCCGCCAGCACGGGCTCGACGGCCTGGCGGGTGGCGAACATGCTCGACAGCTTGGCCAGCCAGGGCAGGTGCAGCTCGTTCATCTTGAGACCGAGCACGAAGAAGAGGTGCGTGGGCTTGCCGTCGAGGGCGTCGAAGTCAATGCCCGGCTGGGATCGGCCGAGCACCATGAAGGGTCGGGTCACCTGCTGCGGATTGCGCCGCATGGTGTGCAGGAAGGCCACGCCCCGGCCCGTGGCGCTGGGCATGACGTTTTCACGCTCGATGAGCGCGCCCATGAACCAGGTCTTGTCGCGCACCAGGCCTAGCTCCGCCGCCAACCCGGCCAGTTCCTCCACCGCCTCGTTCTTCCTGGTGGCTTTCATCTCCGGCAGGATGTGCGCAACCTCGAAGCAACTCGCCAGCTCCAGCATGGCGCGCCGGGAAACCACCGGCTTGGGCTCGTCGATCATCCGCGGGGTCACGCCCAGCATCTGATCGTCGAGCCAGGTGTCGATCATGGCCTTGCGAAAACGCCATTGGTTGCCCAGCTTCATGCCGGGCAACGCGCCGTCGGTCACCAGGCGCAGCACGGTCCGCTCGTTGAGGTTCAGGTAGCCCGCGAGCTGTTTGATCGTCATCAGCCGGTCTTCCATCGCGTCACTACTTCCCGCGAAATTCATACAACGTACTTGACTCTGTCGTCAACCTGCGTAGAAATACGTCGGATTTCGTAGAAGTGCATCAAATTGCGTTAAGTATTCCCCTGGTCGCCGTGGCAATTCTGGCCGCCACCGCGATAGCCGCCGCGGTTCTCGGCCGGAACGATCGCGCCTCGCTCATGGTCGGGAGCCTCGGCGCCCTGGTGGCGAGCGGGCTCGGGTTGGTGGGCGCTGTCCTCGCCCTGGCCACCCGCGCGGAAGTCGAGCGGGCCGCAGCCTGGGCCTTACCCTTGGGCAGCATTCGCGTCGGCCTCGATAGCCTCACGGCCTTCTTCCTCTTCTGCATCTTCCTGATCGCGGGACTCGCCGCGCTCTACGGCATCGGCTATCTGCGCGGCCAGCAGCGCCGCTTGGCCCCCGCCGTCGTCGGCTTCAACCTGCTCGTGGCGGCCATGGTCCTGGTGGTGCTCGCCCGCGACGCCGTGTTCTTCCTCCTGGCGTGGGAGGTCATGTCCATCGCCTCGTACTTCCTCGTCACCTTCGAGAGCGAGCGCGACAGCGTGCGCCGCGCGGGCACGACCTACCTCATCGCCACGCACATTGGCGTGCTGGTGCTCTTCGCGCTCTTCGGCTTGCTCGGCCGGGGCGCGGGCAGCTTTGCTTTCGCCGACCTGGCTCGCACCGGATCGCGCGCGGGCCCTCACCTCTGTTTCATCTTGGCCGTGATCGGCTTCGGCACCAAGGCCGGCTTCTGGCCGCTGCACTTCTGGCTGCCAGACGCCCACCCGGCGGCGCCCAGCCATGTGTCCGCCGTGATGTCGGGTGTGATGATCAAGATGGGCATCTATGGCCTTCTGCGCGTGGTTTCCTTCCTGGGTCCGCCCCCGGCCTGGTGGGGCGCGCTGCTGGTCCTCGTCGGCGCGATCTCGGGAATCGCGGGCGTGGTGCACGCGCTGGCCCAGCACGACCTCAAGCGGCTGCTCGCCTATCACAGCGTCGAGAACATCGGCATCATCACCCTCGGGATCGGGGTTGGCTTGCTCGGACGCGCCCATGGCAATCCCGCGGTGGCGACCCTGGGCTACGCGGGCGCGCTCTTGCACGTGCTCAATCACGGCCTCTTCAAGGGCCTGCTTTTCCAGGGCGCGGGCAGCGTGCTGCACGGCGCGGGGACCCGCCATCTCGAATCGCTGGGTGGGCTCTCGCGCCGGATGCCG
Organism: Pseudomonadota bacterium; assembly: GCA_017881285.1. Lineage (GTDB taxonomy): Bacteria > Myxococcota_A > Polyangia > Fen-1088 > Fen-1088 > Fen-1118. Next base: position 6,769 of record JADGRD010000113.1, read on the forward strand.
ACCACGGCGGCCACGTTTCTGGTCGGTGCGGTCGCCATCTGCGGCTTGCCGCCGCTCAACGGCTTCGTCAGCGAGTGGCTGATCTATCTGGGGGCCTTCCGCGGCGGCACCGACCTGCCCGCGCGCGCCATCGGGGCAGTGGTCGTCGCGCTGGTCGCCCTGGCGCTCATCGGCGGCTTGGCGGCGGCCTGCTTCGTCAAGGCCTTCGGGGTGGTCTTTCTGGGTGAAGCGCGCAGCGAGGGCGCTCGGCACGCGCACGAGTCCGGCCTGGCCATGCGCGCAGCCATGATTGCCGGGGCCATCGCCTGCCTGGCGATCGGCCTCTTTCCGGCTGGCGCGATCAACTTGGTGGCGGGCGCCGCCGCCGAGCTCGGCGGCACGGCCGTGCGTCCCAGCTCGGGGGCGCTGGCCAGCATCAGCGCGCTCGCCGGGCTGCTGCTCGCCTTGGTCGGCGGGCTGGCCCTCCTGCGCATGGCCCTGCTCCGGTCGCGGCCGGTCGAACGCGGAACCACGTGGGGCTGCGGGTATCCGCACCCCTCGCCGCGCATGCAGTACACCGCGGCCTCCTTCGCCGACCCGATCCTGGCCCCCTTTGCGGCCGTGCTCCACATCCGGACGCACGCGCATCTGCCCGAGGGGATGTTCCCGACCGCGGCGCATTTCGACAAACACGTGGGCGACATGGCGGGAGAGCGCGTGCTGGTGCCCGCCTGGCGGACCTTCCTGCACACGGCGCTCCGCCTGAAAGTGATCCAGCACGGGCGCATGCAGCTCTACTTGGTCTACGTGCTGGTGACCCTGGTCGGACTTCTGCTCTGGCAGATGGGAGGCGCGCTCGGTGGCTGACCCCGGATCCATCGCGCTGCACCTCGGGCTGCTCTTGCTGGTGCCTCCGCTTTTGCCCGGGCTCATCGCCAAGACCAAGGCGGTGGCGTCAGGCCGCCAGGGTCCGCCGGTGTTGCAGCCCTACCGCGACATCTGGAAACTCCTGGGCAAGGGCGCAGTCTACAGCCAGACCACGACGTGGATCTTTCGCGCCGGGCCCATCGTCACCCTGGCGGCCGCGATCTGCGCGGGGTTGCTGACGCCGCTGGTCGGCCCGGCCGCGCCGCTCGGCTTCGCCGGTGACGTCGTCCTCTTCGCCTACCTGCTCGCCCTCGGGCGCTTCTTCACCATGGCGGCGGCACTCGACACCGGCTCCAGCTTCGAAGGCATGGGGGCGAGCCGCGAGGCGGCCTTCTCCGCGCTGGCCGAACCCACGCTGTTCCTGGTGCTCGCCATCCTGTGCATCCCGGCGGGCAGCCCATCGTTCGCCGCGGCCTTCACGGCGCTGCCCTGGCAGACCTGGATCGCCGCCCATCCCCCGCTCATCGCCGCCACCGTCGCCCTCTTTGTCGTGTTGCTCGCCGAGAGCTCACGCATTCCCGTCGACGATCCCGACACGCACCTGGAGCTCACCATGATCCACGAGGTCATGGTCCTCGACCACGGCGGGCCGGACTTCGCCTTCCTTCTCTACGGCAGCGCCATCAAGCTCTTCCTCTTCGCCAGCCTGCTCGTGCACATCCTGGTGCCGGTGCCGGCGGGCCTGCCCGGCCTGCCGGTCTTCGGCGCGGGCGTCGTCGCGGTGGCCATCGTGGTGGGCATCGTCGAGTCCATCACCGCGCGCCTGCGCCTGGTGCGCGTGCCCCAGTTTCTCATCGGCGCCTCCGTGGTGGCGATGCTCGGGCTCCTGATTCTCGTCTTCCGGGGGACGCTGTGAACGCCTACGTCGATCTCTCGCTCGTGCTCGTGCTCCTCACCAGCGTCTACCTGGTGTACACCAGCCGCCTCGAAGCGTGCATCAAGGCCACCGCCGTGCAGGGCGCGGCGCTGGCGCTGCTGCCCATCTTGCACTTTGCCCAAGACCCCAAGTCCAGCCTGTTTCACGCCCTGCTGGTCGGCGGCAGCG
>JADGRD010000769.1 GCA_017881285.1 Pseudomonadota bacterium
CCGTTCGCGTTCCAGGAAGTCGAGACGTGACCAGCCCAGCGACAGCACGATCTCGGCCAACAGCAGCGTGCTGACCAGTGCCACAACTACGCAGCAGCCGAGGAAGCGGCGGGCCGCCCGCGTCTTGCCGAACGAGATCAGCGAGGAAGCACGTGGCGCCATTGCGATGGCCACCCCGTTGGTGAACAACATGCCCGCTGTCATCCCGAGGGCCCCCGCCAACACCCGCTGCGCCGGCCAGCGCCCCACGGCGGTCATTGCCCACAGCACGGTCAGCAGCGCCAAAGGTGGCAGCAGTGCGATCATCGGATGGCGGGCGGAGTCGAAGTGCGAACGTGCTTTGGGTGCCGCCAGGGGCGCCGCGGGCGAACGCTCCGGCGGTGCGGCGCAAGCGCGGTTCAGCCGGTCGAACACTTCCTCGGCGAGCCGGAAGGTGTCGGGGAAGCCGAACCGCTCGGCAGCCTGGCCGTCGGTGGTGCCGAACGACTCGATGAGTGCCGCGACTTCCAAGTCATCGACCGGCTGGGGACTGCGCTGCCGCACCCGCTCTGCGAGCCCGTCGATGGCCTGATCGCGCCCCGCCGGGACGCGGGGGTCGGTCCCGTCTCGGGACGCGGGGACGGCGGGGGCGGGCTCGGCCGGCGGTGCGCCCGTCCCGAGCCCAGCCATGTCCGAAGCACTGGGCAGTGGCATGTCTTCTTGGATGACGTCGTGGCGCGGCGACAACTTGAGGTAGCTGTCCAGATGCTCCCCGCGGAAGCGGCTCACGGCGAACAGCGACGACGCCCGGTGCCGAGCTGCCGCACCCAGCGCCTGACAGCGCGGCGGATCATTCAGCAGCGACAGCAGCGCAGCGGCCATCGCGGGCGGGTTGCGCGGCTCGACAACGATCCCACCCTGGTCGATCTGTTCGGGGATGCCGCCGACGGACGTGGCGACCACGGGACGGCCACAGAGCATGGCCTCGAGCGTGCTGAAAGGGAAGCCCTCCGAAATGCTTGACAGCACGACGATGTCACCGGAGTTGTACGCGGCCGGGGCGTCGCTGGTGTAGCCGCAGAACGTGGCAACGCCGTCAAGGTTGAGTTCGCGGTGCAAGGCGAGGCAACGCTGGTGATACTCGGCGTCCTCGGCCGGGGCGCTCCCATACAGCAGGAACTTCACGTCCGGGCGCTCTTCTGCCACGAGCGCGGCGGCGCGCAACAGTGTCTCGACGTCCTTGAGCGGGTTGATCCGGCCCACCCAGACGACCGTGTCGGGTGCGACAGCGGTGCGAAGGCCCGCCTGGAAGTCCTCCCCGTCGACGGCGTAGTAGATGGTCTCCAGCTGTTCCGGCGCGGCGCCCACATGCCGTTCCCAGCGTTGGTTGTAGTCGCAACACGGGGAGATCTGGCCGGCCAGGGCGTAGGTCATCTCCGTCATCCGGCGGGCAAAGCGGAGGCCGAGCAGTTTGAGGAACCAACTATCGGTGCGAGTGGACTCGGCGAGGTAACGCTCGCGGAGGTAAACCCCGTGCTCGGTCAACAGGATGCCCGCGCCGTGCTCACGGTGCACGGCGACCGCGACCATGCTGCAGATGCCGGCCATGGCCGGGTGCACCACGTCGACCTCGGGCAGCGGCTGGGCGAGCGGGAACAGCCACCGGGACAGCCACTGGAAGGCAGTCGTCAGTTCGGCCAACGAGAGCTCCGGCAGCGCGAGGTGCGCGGCCGCCCTCTCGTAGCCCGTTCGCATCTCGGTGAGGCACGTCTGCCACACGGGCTGCGATCGCATCGCAGTGTCGAGGTCATGTCGGGCGAAGAACTGGTAGAGGCTGTGGACGTGATCGGCGAGCGTCTCGGGGTCACCGACGGGGGCGAAGAGCTGCCGGAGGAACCCCCGCAGCGGTGGCACCAGTTCGGCCGTGATGGCTTCCTCCGCCGTCCCCGCCACGCGCCGGCGCAACTCTCCGACAGCGAGGTCGAGACTCACCTCCGCCGGGTTCTTCAGCCCCCACAACGGGACGACGCGAAAGTCGATGACGTTGTCCGGCTTGGCGAAGACCGGGGCCATGCCCGGCTGCGCCGCGATCGCGAGCACAGAGAAGGGCACGTCCGGCAGCGCGCGGATGAGCGCATCACACCATGTGCTGACGCCCCCCCAGTGGTACGGATACGTCCCTTCCGTGACGAGGAGCACCCGCGGCTGCGTTGCGCCGCTCTCCTCCAGAGGAACATCACCGCGTGGGACACCGTGCGGCAGCCGGAGCGGACCCATTGGCGTGGACACGGTCCAGGTGGCCCGCGCCGTCACCATCGACCCCCAATTTGCGCCGCAGCCACGCCGGGCTGCGGTAAGAGCTTTTGCTCGCCGCGAAGTCTGCCCTCGTTGTCCGGCTGGTGTGGCCAAGAATACGCTGGAGTGCCGGCTGACGCAGGCGTACCTTTCCCTTTTTTTCGGCGGTGGAACCCCTTCCCTTCTTTCCGCTGATCAAATTGATGACATTCTGACGGCTGTCAATTGTAATTTTGATATTGACCATCAAATCGAAATGACCATTGAAGTCAACCCCGGCGATGTGTCACTTGAATATTTCCAAACGATACT
>JADGRD010000770.1 GCA_017881285.1 Pseudomonadota bacterium
CGCGGCAACGTTTATTTGCGGTGGACGAGCCAGTGGGGTCAACTCTCCCCATGGCACGAGCAAGGCTTCGGCAAATCTCCGCGACATCCCGAACTGATGCCGGGTTGCGCGGTCGCATCGAACAGTTCGGTCTCGCAACCGTCTTGAGCTTCTTGGACCTCGAGCGGCGTTCTGGCCAGATCCTTATCGTCGCCAACCACAAGATGGGCCGGATTTGGCTTCGCGGCGGTCAGGCCATCTCCGCGCGAATCGAAGGATCGCGCCGCGTGAATCGTGCGGCCATCTATGAGCTCTTGTCTTGGGACAATGGATGCTTCGCCTTTACGCAGGAGGATCTTCCGTGCGCCGTCGACGAAATCGGCGCACCAACGGCGCTGCTTCTGATGAACGCTGCCCTCCGCACCGACGAAGCGGCCGCGCCCGCATACTAAGTCGCCGTGGTCGGGCCAGCGCTCCAACCCGCAACGGGTATCCGGCCGGAGTTTCGGCCACTACAAGACTTCGATTCTCGCCACATGCCTCGTCGTCTTCGCCAGCTTGGCGTCGAGGGTAAGCAGAGGCGCGCGCAGGCCCTCTGCCAAGGCGACATACATCGCGTCGTACGCAGAGAGATTGGCCCGCAAGGCCCACGCGCGAGGCAAGAGTGGGGCGTGCTCGTGCAGGTAGAGTCCGAGCGCCGAAAGGTCTCGCAGCGCCTGCCGTCCGCGCAGATCCGTCATCTGCCGCGACAGATTCAACCGCCGGAGGACATGGCACACCTCCACCTCGATCAAGTGCGGCGCGTGCCAAGCCTGTCCTTCACTTGCCAGGCGCGCATGGATCTCGGCCGCTCTCTTGCCGCCGAGCAGGATCTCCACCACGACCGAGGCATCAAGGACGATCAGTGCCGATTCCTCTCTTCTCGCAACGCCGACACGATGGACGCACGTGTGGCAACCGGTCGCAATTTCGACAGCCGCGCCAGAATCTCCCTCGGGGCTGGTCGCAGACTCGTCCGTTCCAGTTCGGCCAGCAAATAGTCGGACAGCGACGTGCGCGACTGCCTGGCAAGGTCTGTCAGGCGTCGGTGCACCTCGTCGGGAACGTGTCTGACCTGAATCATCTTGGCCATGACCCTAGGATACCTGCATGTGGTCCACATGCAATCAATCTCTCGACTCGAGGTGGAGACAATCGCACTTGCGCGAGCAACCGCTCGGCACGCGCGCTGAGCTCTCCTGGCAGAACCCATGTCGCCGAGACCGAACGGTCGATCACGATCTCGGTCATGCTCACCTCTTCCGCCCGAGGTCGATCGGGCTTTTCGACTGCATGGCCTTTGCGCCGGAGGCTCTGGGGCGCGCTTCGGCCGAGTCGCGCACTTGGCGAAGACCGTCGAAGGCCCCTGCTTCGGCGGGCGGACGGCGCCGAGTCGGATCATCTCGCCTGACGGAGTGACCACGCCGAACCACCCAGGTCGGGGATTGGCTACGGGGAGCCGGCGCGGTCGTCAAGCTAGCTTCTGGACTGTCACCCGGTCTTGGGCGAGCATCTAGGGAATGTTGCCGCGAATGATCCTCTGCGTGCTTGCCGCCTTGGCGCTGGCCCGACCGGCCCTGGCCGCCGAGGACGAAGCCGGGCAGGTGTTCCCCGGGCCTTTCGACCGGATCGCGCGCAACTTCGCCGAGAGCTTCGCCGGCCTCAACCTGGGTTTTCAGATCGCCGGCGTGGCCGCCACCGCGACCATGACCACGCTGGATGCCGACGTCAGGGTCCACCGCTACTTCCACGATCATCCGCGGTGGGGGCGCGACGCCTACCCAATCATCATTGCGGGCGTCGCCGGCCCCGTCGTGCTCTTCGGCGGTCTGCACATCGCGGGACGCATGACCCGCAATCCGGAGACCGCGGGCGCGGCCTATGCCGTCTTCCAGGCGACCGCGCTGACCCTGGGGTACGTGACGCTGCTCAAGCTGGTGACCGGGCGGCCGGCCCCACGCGACAACTACATTCCTTCGTTGGCCGAGGACGATGCGCATCTGAGTCGGACATGGCGTCCCGGGATCTATCGCGGCGGCATCGTCGCGGGCTGGCCGTCGGGACACGTGGCGGTGACCACCGCCATGCTTTCGGCGCTGGCATTCTACTACCCCGACAGTTGGCTGCTCAAGGCGGCGGTCTTGGTCGGGTCGGCGGGCATGATACTCGGCGTGTCCTCGTTCGAGTCCGGCGGCATGCACTGGTGCTCCGACGCCGTGGCCGGCGCGCTCATGGCCTTTCCCATCGGCATGTCGACAGGGCGGGGCATGCGCGCGGTGGTCCAGGGCGAGAAAAACCGCCCGCAGACCTCATGGTTTGTGACCCCCTCCCTGCGCCCCGACATGACCGGCGCGATGGTTGGACGTTTCTACTAGTGACGCCTAGCTTTTCAACTGCGAGATGTCCCGCACCGCCCCGGTGTCGGCGCTGGTGGTCATGGCGGCGTAGGCTTGCAGCGCGGCCGAGACCTGGCGTTTGCGGTTCGCCGGCTTCCAGGCGAGGGCCTTGCGACTCTCCATGGCATCCCGGCGTTTCGCGAGCTCGCCGTCGCTGACGGCCAGGTG
>JADGRD010000114.1 GCA_017881285.1 Pseudomonadota bacterium
GGTCTTGCGCAGCGGCGATTCCCCAAACCATCTAGATCCGAGGTTTCTCTCATGAAGAATCCCATCCTGGCGATCCTTGTGGGCTTCACCGTAGTTTTGGTGTCCTGCTCCGGCGACGGCACCGGTAACAACAACGGCGGTGGCACCGGCGCTGGCGGCGCGACCGGAGCGGGAGGGACCACCGCAAGCGGAGGCGTGACCGGCTCTGGGGGGCACCCTGGAACTGGGGGAGAAAGCGCTACCGGAGGCCGCAGTGGCTCTGGCGGCACGACGACAACCGGTGGCCAGGCCGGTTCCGGAGCCACGACGGCGACCGGCGGCGCCCCGGGGCAGACGACCTCGGGAGGCACGACCGGCTCCGGAGGCACGACGGCGACCGGAGGCGCCGCTGGACGGACGGGCTCGGGAGGGACGACCGGCTCCGGAGGCGCGACGGCGACCGGTGGGTCAGGGACCACTGCAACGGGCGGCAGCTTCGGCCGGGACGCCGGGTCTGATGCTCCACGCGCGACCGGCGGCGTTGGCACGGGCGGCCGCTCGGGAACAGGCGGTGTCGGCGGGACCGGCACTGGCGGCTCCGCGAACGGAGGCAGTGGTGGCGGCACGGCTGGCACTGGAGGCACGGGTGGGACCACGCCCGGTGGCACCGCTGCGGGGAGTACCGGTTGCGGCAAGACCCCGACGCTGACGAGCGGCGCGCGCACGATTCAGAGCGGCGGCACGACCCGCAACTACATGATAAGGATTCCTGCCAACTACGACAACAACCACCCGTACCCGTTGGTCTTCGCGTTCCACTGGAACGGCGGCAACATGAACGATGTCGACGGCGGCGGATCCAGCGGCTACACGTGGTCCTACTTCGGACTTCGGGAAAAGGCGGACAACAGCACGAATTCCAAGATGATCTTCGTCGCGCCTGATGGCAACGGAGGCTGGCCCAATTCCAACGGCCAGGATCTCACCTTTGTCGACGACATGCTCAAGCTGATCCAGGGAGATCTCTGTGTCGACACGACGCGGATCTTCTCCATGGGTTTCAGCTACGGCGGCGGCATGAGCTACGCCATTGCGTGTGCCCGGGCGAAGGTTTTCCGTGCGGTCGCGGTCTACTCCGGCGCGCAGCTCAGCGGGTGCACCGGCGGCACTGATCCCATCGCATACATCGGGTTCCATAGCATCAGCGACGGAACATGCAATTACAGTGGCGGAGAATCGCTGCGCAACAAGTTCGTCACCAACGATGGCTGTACCCCACAGACTCCACCCAAGCCGGGCGCGGGAAACGGGCATGTCTGCACTTCCTTCGATGGATGCCGAAGCGGGTATCCCGTGCGTTGGTGCGCGTTTGACGGAGGAGGTCACACCCCCGCTCCCGTGGATGGAGAAACCAATGCCAGCGGCGGTGGCGACAGGACCTGGACCAAGGCAGAGGCGTGGACGTTCTTCACGCAGTTCTAGCCCGCTGCAGTTCCGCGAGCCGTGGCTTGGTTAAAGCGCACGATATGGACCCAAACGCCAACGGTGACTGGCCGGCGTCGGTGCCCGCGATCGCGAAAGGTGCGAGCCGGGCGACCACCCTCCTCATCTCGGAACACGAGAAATCGATGCGCGCGGTACCGCACGCGTGTGGTGTGACGGTTCCCCCGACTCGGCGAAACGGAAACGCAGAGCTGGTGCCACTGCGTACGGGATGATGGTGTCTCCAGAGTGCAACGTCCCGGGAATTCGAGGAATTCGAACCGGCAGTACGGCCGTCGATCCACTCGTGCCCCGTGGCGCGCAAACCCGGGTGAACGGGCGGCGTCTCCATATTTTCGGCAAGCTGATGGCCATCGTTCAGTCCACCACCACGCCTGGCAACGTCACCGAATGTCAATGACCATCGCGCATACCGGAACCCTGTGGAAGCCATCGGCTGTGGCAGCCCTGTCCACCGTTCCTTGGGGCTGCGACGAAACATGTGGCGGTGACGTGTCCTCAGGTGGGCCCACAGGATGCGACGGAACGACGGGCTGCGGTGACAGCACCAGAAGCGCGGCTGACAGGCGCGAAACGCCCATGGGTGCGCGGGCCGGCGAAGCCGTGGACTCGGCGGTTCTAGGTCCTACCCCACCCCCGGAATGGGCTGAAACGCTGCGCCAGCTCACCCATCTGGTACGCGCGCCAGTGTCGCCCCCGTTCTGGTGGACACCGAGAACGGCCTTCTGCGGGAACGTCGAGACTCGGACGAGTCCGTCCAGCTACAACCTCGACGGGATGAACCAGCAGGGACCAGATGACCCGCCGGCATTCTGCTTCAAGCTCGGCCTCGCCGGTTGGGGACACTTCGAGCTCGATGGCGAACAACCTCGGAAGGTAACCCCCGGCAGGGGATGCTTCGCGATCATTCCCTCGCGCCACCGCTACAACCTGCCGCGGGAATCCCCGGGCTGGACCTTCGCCTGGATAGGAATCCAAAACCCGTTGATGAGCGCCAGGGTCGCCAAGCAAATGAGTGCCGTCGGACCGCTTGTCGAGCTCGAGCCGGGTCAGGCGCTGACCCGAGTCTTTCTGCGGCTCGTGCGCGGCGCTATCAAGAAGGACTTCCGCGACCGATTCGACGTGGAGCTAGCGATGTGGGAGTTTGTGCTCGCGTACGAACGTTGGGCCCACGAGATTCGTGACAGCTCGGGCGAAGGCCAGCGGCTGCTGGATGACGTCCGAACCCGCATCGTGGCCGGCCTGCCCAGGGCGATCGGCGTCGACGCCTTGGCCGCCGAGTACGGCATGAGCCGCAGCCACTTCAGTCATTTCTTCCGGACGCACACCGGCTTGACCCCCGCACACTATGCGATCGAGGTTCGGATCCACGAAGCGGCCCGCCTGCTTCGGGAAACGCGCGCCCCGCTAAAAGTCATTGCCAGCGCGTGTGGCTTCGTGAACGCAAGCCACTTCAGCAAGGTCTTCTGCCGCTACCAGCACATCAGGCCCCCAGCGTACCGGCGGGCCACACGCTGAAGGAGTGTCGCCAGCTCCGACAGCAGCCCCCGATCCGAGGTCGCCGCCGCTGCCACTGCCCCCCTGGCGAGACGCCTCAGCGTCCATAGCCCACCGCCACGATGCTGGCCTGGACGGCATTTTCGGTCGCATCGGAGGCGTAGAAGGACTCGGACTCTCAGCGCGTTATGGCTCGGCAACCTGCATGGTCAACGACTTCCATTCCGACGTGCCCTGCGGCGGGAAGATGGTAATGAAACGGTCATCCATGGAAGCCGCCTCGTATGGGGCGAGTTGACGGAAGGCCCTCCTATCAGCCAATCTGCGCATCGGTGAGGCGATGCGAAAAGAGCATTCTAGTGGACTAGGCGCATCTGGCGGGCGCGGTGCGTTGACACCTGGAGCCGACCATGGAAAAGCTCGCGCGCAGTATCTTCTCTGAGGATCCAGAATCGCTGGATGCAGGTCGGAGTGCGGGTGAGGCACTCCTCGCTGACTTCGGCACGGAGAGACTGAAGGTGGCGCTCGTGTACACCACGATGAATCACGATCAGCCCGCTGTGCTGGAGGGGCTCCGCCGCGTGCTGGGCAAGGACGTGCTGTTGCTCGGCTGCTCCACTCAGGGGGTGGTGTCCGACGAGCACCTGACCGAGGATGGCTTCGCGCTCGGAGTCATGGGCTTCGGCGGCAGCGCTCTCGGCTGTGCCGCTGCGTTCGAGCGAGAGATTCAGACCGATTCGAAGGGGAAAGGGCGCCGGCTAGCGCAAGCTCTCAAGCGCGACCTCGGCGGCGCGCCCCAGGTCGTCGTGCTGCTCTACGATCCTTTGTGCGGGGCCGATGTCGACACGATCCTCGAAGGGGTGCAGCTCGAGGTCGACTGTCCGCTCGTGGGCGGCGCCGCAGGCCAGCCTTGGGGACGTCCGGGGGCGACGTTCCAGTTCTGGGATCGGGAGGTCTTCTCTCATGGCGTCCTGGGCATGGCGCTGTCCGGTCCCTTCGCGCTGGAAATCGGCCTTTGTCACGGCACGGCCCCGAGCGGAATCGTGAGCGTGGTCACCAAAGCCACTGGCAATCATGTGCTGGAGATGGACGGCCGCCCTGCCGGCGACGTTTGGCGTGAAACCACGGGTTGCCGGGCGGAAGATATTGTCCACCAGAGCCATTTTGCGACGTGGGCTCTCGGTGTGGAAGTGAAGGGACCCGAAGGTCGGATCGAACGCCTCATCCGTGGCGCATTCGGGTTCGATCCGCAGACCAGCGCCATCATCCTTCAGGCTGCCGTGCAGGAGGGAACTCGGGTCATGTTGCACCACAGGACCATCGAGAATATCCTGACCGGCACGGAGAACATGGCCCGCGATCTAGCGACCCGTCTGAACGGACGTCGGCCATGGGCTGTGCTCGGATTCGAGTGCGCAGCGCGAACGTTTCCATTTCTGGGGCAAACCAACACGTGCAAGGAGCACGAGCAGTTGCGTAGCGTCGTAGCACCTGAGGCGCCGTGGCTAGGCATGATGGGCTGGGGAGAGATTGGACCCTGCGCGGGCAGGCCGGTTTTTCACAATTACAGCTATCCACTGCTCGTCTTGACCGACGAGAAGCCGTGAACGTTCTCCGGCCCCTACCCAGCGAGTGTTTCCTCTGAAAGGGCAAGTTCGTGAACGCCGAGGAGCAGCTTCTGAGGGAAAAGGCCAGGCTCTTGCTGCAGCGCGAGCGAGAGCTGTTCGAGCTGCGCCTGAAACTCGACCAGCTTGCCGTTTGGTTGAGCATCGGACAAGAGCTGCCCGAGTTGTTCCTCCATCGCGGCGCTTCCCCGGAGGCGGTTTGGGACCGGGTTCGCAAGACACTCCTCGGCAGGCTGCAGCTGCAGCGGGTATTGATACTGGAGGTACACTCGTCGGTCCTGCGGGCACTCACGCCTACCGGCCTGGAGCGTGACTTCCCCATCGAGGCGCGCCTGCTGCTCCAGGCGCGGCCTTGGGGCTGGTGCAACGATCCCAAGGCAGATTCGAACCAACCCGGAGTGGCGGCTTTGGCCGAAACGCTCGGCCTGCATCAGTTCATGTGGAGCCGAATCGCACGCGCCCAAGGCTCGCCAGTCCTCATGGCGGGAGGCTTCGACCGCACGAAGGCCGCCTTCCGGTCACCGTTTGTGGAGAACGACGCCGCGTATTTCAGCAATGCCGCCCAGCACATGGAGTCCTTGCTGGAGAACGCGCTCCTGGTGGCAGAACTGGAAATTGAAAAGGATCAACTCCGGGAGGTCAATCTGAGCCTGGAGCAGCGCGACCAGGCGCTGCAGAAGGCAGCCAAGGAGCTACTGGCTGCCAACGAGAATCTCGAGCAACACGTCCGCGAACGCACCGAGGAGTTGGCACGCAAGAATCTCGAGCTGCGCGAGCTTCCTCGGCGGATCCAGACATCGATCTTGCCAAAATCAACCACCGCCCCATCCATCACCATCTCGGCACGCATGGTGGCCGCTGAAGAGGTCGGTGGCGACTACTATGACGTGTTGCCGGTTCCTGACGGGGCATGGGTTGCCGTTGGCGACGTGTCGGGCCACGGCCTGCAAGCCGGTCTCCTCACGTTCATGCTCCAAAGCGCGGTCACGGCGCTTACGGCGGCTCGCCCGGCTGCCACGCCGAGTGAGATTGTGACCTTGCTCAATACGGTGATGTACAAGAACATTCGGCAGCGGTTGGGAAGTGACGACCACGTGACGTTCGTGCTGCTTCGCGTGTTCGAAGACGGGCGCGTTCTATTTGCAGGCAGTCACGAATGCTTCCTCATCCGACGGGCCCAAAAGAGAATCTGCGAAACCGTCGCCACGCGAGGCACCTGGCTGGGGGCAACACCGGACATAGGTCGAGTGACCGTCGATTCGGAGATACGCCTCGAGCCGGACGATGTGTTGGTCGCCTTCACCGACGGCCTCATCGACGCGAGAAGCGCGACACGTGAGATGTTCGGCATCGAACGTCTCTGTGGCGAGATCGGAGCCTCGGCTGAGCTTTCGACGGACGAGCTGTGTGACCGGATATTGACGAAGGTTCGCGCCTGGTGCGCACGTCCCGAGGACGATATCTCTCTGATCCTGATTCGCTTCGAGGGCGCATTCATCTGATGTAGCTTTGTTCCTGAAACGGGACAGCCAATAGAATTGCCAGGGTGAAGCAGTAGTGTTACTTGCAGCTTAACGTCGCCAATCTCTTGCCCGCGCCCGCGACGGTCGCCAAACCGTCCTTCAGGCACTGGACGGGATCGACCGTGTAGGTGTAACCCAGCGCCACGGGGTAGGCGGCGCTGGTCGTCCAGTCGGTCGCGTCCTTGGTCGGCGTCGAGCTGCTCGTGCCCCAGGTGATGTTGAACTTGGTGAAGTCGGCGGGGCTGCCGATGTTGTTGTTGCGCAGCTCCCAGTAGCCGATGGCCGAGCTGTCACGCGAGGTGACGGGATTGTGTGCGTTCTCGAAGTAGTTGCCCTCGATCAAGGAGTAGCCGTCCATCCTGATGTTGGCGCCGGAGGTGTCGACCTGATTGAAATGATTGTTGAGCAGGTGGCTGTAGCCGCCGCGCTGGAGCGGCGTTCGCGAGCGGACGTTCTCCCAGATGTTGTGGTGGAAGGTGACGTGACGGACCGCCGTGTCGCTGTCGCTGAACCCGTTGAGGCTGACCTTTTCGTGATCGTGGAGGTAGTTGTACGAGACGGTGACGTTGTCGGCCCCCTTCTTCATATCGATGAGACCGTCGAACGAGGAATCGCCCGCGCCTGCGCAGGAGACATTGGAGCTGAAGAGCTCGTTGTGGTCGATCCACAGGTTGGTCGGCACGCCACCGCTCATGCCTTCGATGCTGATCGCGTCCGCGCTGTCGCCGCCGGGCAGCAGGCCAAAGGTCATGTTGCGAACGATGATGTTGCTCGACGACGAGGCGATGTGGATGCCGAAGTTCGCCGCCGAGCCGTCGGCGCCGAGCAGCGTAATGTCGTTCTTCTTCTTGATCTCCAGGATCTGCGCCGCGAGATTCCACTGCGTGCAGGGGTCGGGGATGGTCGCAAAATCGAACTTGCCGGTGTAATGGATGCAGAGACCGCCACTCCCGGAATAGGCGTCGATGGCCGCCTGGATGGCCGCCATGCTGCTGGCCTCGACCGCGGTCCCCGAGCCACACCCCGTGGTGGCATGGCCGTAGCCGAGCGGTTTCGTCTCCGGCGCGCCGGTCGACCACCCGCCGTTCGTTCCGTCCGTGCCGGTCACGCCGCCGCTTCCGGTTCCGGTGCCAGACACGCCGCCGGTCCCTTTCACGCCGCCGGTTCCGGTGCCGCCGCCGGTCCCGGTCACTCCGCCGGTCCCGGACACGCCACCTCTCCCGGTTCCGCCAATAGTCCCACCGGTCCCGGTCCCGCCGCCGGTCGCTTTCCCACCACCGGTCCCGGTCCCGCCCCCGGTCGCTTTCACGCCACCGGTCCCGGTCCCGCCGGCTCCGGTCCCGGTTCCGCCGCCGGTTCCGGTCACCCCGCCGGTCCCGGCCCCGCCACCGGTCCCGGTCACGATTCCGCCGGTCCCCTGCCCTCCGCCAGTGCCCTGCGCGCCGCCGGTGCTCGGCGGGGCCACGTCCTCGCCAACCGTTGACGCGTCCTGGCTTCCCAGCGGCTTCGAGGTCCCGTTGTTGCCACAACCGGCAAGACCCAGAAAACAGGCAATTCCCAACAGCAACTTCTTCATGTTTCGCCCTAGCAGTGCAGAAACCAGGTGCCAACAGCTCAGCCAATCGTCGCATCGGGCAGACCGCGGCGTGCCGCCACCCCTATCCGATAGCCCGCGACCGCATCCGCCGGGCCGTGCAATAGTGCCGATCCGCCAACCAACGAACCCCATGGATGACGTTGCCAAACAGTTGATCAAGGACACCTTCGACGCAGTCGCCGAGGGCTATGACGGCCGAGCCCTCCGCTTCTTCCCCGACAGCGCCACACATATGGCAGCACGGCTTTCGCTGCGCGGGGACGAGGAGGTCCTGGACGTGGCGTGCGGGACCGGCCATGCGTCGGTTGCCCTCGCGCGCCGGTTGCCTCGTGGCCGCGTAGTCGCGGTCGACTTTTCGCCGGCCATGCTGGCGCAAGCCCACAAGAAAGCCGGCGCCGCCGGCCTGACCAACCTGGACTTCGTCGAACGCGACATGCAGGCGCTGGGCTGGCAGGGCCGGTTCGACGCCGCCGTGTGCGCTTTCGGCATCTTCTTCGTCGAGGACATGGACGCGCAGCTTCGGCGCATCGTCGCAACGGTGAAACCGGGCGGCCGGGTGATGATCAGCAACTTCCGGGAGGACTACATGGAGCCCTTGCGGTCGCTGATGGTTACGCGGCTTGACCGCTTCGGCGTCCAGACGCCGCCGCAGACCTGGCTGCGCATCGCCCACCCGGAGGCGTGCCGTGCGCTGTTCGAGGGGGCCGGCCTGCGCGACGTCCAGAGCGAGAGCAGAAACTTCGGCTACTTCCTGGCCGGCGCCAACGAATGGTGGGACGTCATCTGGAACGCCGGTTTCCGCCGCATGGTCGGCCGTTTGCCGCCCGCGCAGCAGGCGAGCTTCAAGCAGCAGCATCTGGCGGAGATCGAGGCGCTGCGGACGAGCGAAGGTATCCGGATGGACGTCCCGGTCCTCTTCACGAGCGGGATCGCGCCGGGGTGAAAAGCGAGCATCTGACC
>JADGRD010000771.1 GCA_017881285.1 Pseudomonadota bacterium
CGGGAGGAGATGGTTGGGGTGAAGAGCTCCCTTGGCGCGGCGCGGTTGTGGCGATTGTCGATCGACCGGCATCCGGACCAACTCCCGCTATAATCCGCGCGCGTGGATCTCCGATCGCTCACCATCACGGAACTTCGCGAGCGCGTGGCGCGCGCGGGTGAGCCGCCGTTCCGCGCCGAGCAGCTCTTCCGCTGGCTGCACGGCCCGGGCGCGGGCGGCATGGGTGGCGTGCGCATTCCCCACGCACCCTCGACGGTGCCGCGCGCCCTGCGCGACGCGCTTCTCGCCGATGCGCCGCTCGTGCCGCTGGCGCTCGACCGGACCGTGGAATCCGTGGACGGCACGCGCAAGTTCCGCTTCCGCACCCACGACGACCGCGCGGTCGAGACCGTGCTCATCCCCGACGACAAGCAGGAGCGCAGTAAGCTGACCTTGTGCATTTCCTGCCAGGTCGGCTGCGCCTGGGGCTGCGCCTTCTGCGCCACCGCGACGCTCGGCTTCGGCCGCAACCTCACCGCCGGCGAAATGGTGGAGCAGCTCTACTGGGCGATGGAGAGCGTCGGGCAAAAGCCGACGAATATCGTCTTCATGGGCATGGGCGAGCCTCTGCACAACCTCGACCAGGTGACGCGCGCCCTGTCCATCATCGAACATCCCTGGGGGGCGGGGTTGTCGCCCCGGCGCCTGACCGTGTCGACGGCGGGCGTGGTCACCGGCCTGGATCTCCTCGGCAAGGTGCGCCCCCTGCCCAATCTGGCCATCTCGCTCAACGCGACCACCGACGAGGTCCGCGACCGCATCATGCCGGTCAACCGGCGCTGGAACCTCGCGGCCCTGCTCGCCGCCGCGCGCCGGTTCCCGCTCGGCCACCACCGCCGCGTCACCTTCGAGTACGTGCTCTTCGCGGGCGTCAATGACAGCGACGTGGACGCCGCCCGCCTGCCGCGCCTGCTCGCCAACATTCCCAGCAAGGTGAACCTGATTCCCTGGAATCCGGTCCCCGGCCTGCCCTTCGAACGGCCGAGCGAGGCGCGCGTGCTCGCCTTCCAGAACCGGGTGCGCCGGGCCGACCTGCCGGTCTACATCCGGACCCCGCGCGGCGACGACGCGGCGGCGGCCTGCGGGCAGCTCGCGGCGCGATTGGGTGAAACGCCGGCCGGGTTTTTCGATCTTAGGATCACGGGGCACGTGTCATGAACCAGGTCGCCATTCACATCGATCTCACCACGCCCCCGGCGAGCCTGCGCCGGCGCGTGAGCGACCTGTGGTCCCTGGTGGAAAACGACATGCATCTGGTGGAGACCTGGCTGTGCGAACGGATGGACAGCCCCATCGGGCGGATTCCCGAGGTCGGCACCCACCTGCTCGGCGCGGGCGGCAAGCGGTTGCGGCCATTGCTGGCGGTGCTGGCGGCGCGGGCCGGGGGCCATGACGTCGCCCATGGAGTAGCCGTGGGGTGCGCCGCCGAGCTGATCCATACCGCGACCCTGTTTCACGACGACGTGGTGGATGGCGGCAGCGTGCGCCGCGGCCGTCCCGCCGCGCGCATGATCTATGGCAATGGCTTGGCCGTGCTGGTCGGCGATTTCTGCTTGGCGCGCGGACTGGAACTGGTCGCGTCGGCGGGTTCCATCGCCATGGTGCGTTCGCTGGCCACCACCGTGACCGAGATGGCCGAGGGCGAGGTGGCGCAGCTCGAGGGCGCGGGCAATCCCGACGCCACCATCGCCTCGTACTTGCAGGTCGTGGATCGCAAAACCGCGTCCCTGGTGGCGTGGTGCGCGCGGGTGGGCGGCGTGCTGCCCCCCCAGCTCGACGGGCCGCTCGGCCGCTACGGCCGGGCCCTTGGCCGCGCTTTCCAGATCGTCGACGACATCCTGGATTGCACGGTGGGTGAGAGCACCACCGGGAAGTCGGGCGGTCGCGATCTGCAGGAAGGCAAACTGACCCTGCCCGTGCTCCTGGCGTGTGACGGCGAACCCGAGCTGCGCGCGCGCATTCGCGACGCTCTTGGCGAAACGGGAATCGCGGCCGAGACCGCGCACGTTCTCTTGTCGGCCGTGCGCGCCGCGGGCGGGGTAGAGCGCGCCCGCAAGCGGGCTCTCGCTTTCGCCGACGAAGCCATCGCCGAGCTGGCGGCGCTGCCCGCGTCGCCGTACCGGAACGCCCTGGCGGAACTGGCTCGACTCTCGGTCGACCGGGTGGCCTGATGTCCGGGTCCGCGCCCGCCGCCGACGTCCGCGGCATGTTCGATCGCATCGCCGGCCGCTATGACCGCGCCAATCGCATCATGTCGGCGGGCGTAGACGTCCTCTGGCGGCGCCAGGCCATTGCCACCCTCCTCGACGGGCTGGGGGACTCGCCCGCGACGCTCGATCTTGGCGCCGGCACGCTTGACGGGGCCATCGAGATCCTGCGCCGGCGGCCCTTTGCCCGCGTGTTCGCCGCCGACTTCGCCCGCAACATGTTGGTGGCAGGCGCCCGCAAGCCGGCCGCGGCGGCCGTGGCGGCGCAAGTCGCCGACGCACACGCCCTGCCCTACCAGGACAGGGTCTTCGACGCCGCCTTCTCGGCC
>JADGRD010000115.1 GCA_017881285.1 Pseudomonadota bacterium
CGTTGGCGAAGCTGGGCTTCGCCCAGCGGAGCCAGAGCGCGGGAGGGCTTGGGAACCCTCCCAGGGTTCCCATTAGACCGCGTTGGCGAAGCTGGGCTTCGCCCAGCGGAGCCAGAGCGCGGGAGGGCTTGGGAACCCTCCCAGGGTTCCCATTTCAACGTCCGCTACTTTTTGGGCGTGAGCGCCGCGAGCTTGTCGCGCATGACATCGCCCAGGGTCGCGGTGGGGCCACCGGCGCTGAAGCCCTGCGCGTCCGCGACTTCCTCGGCGCGCATGGCGCCCCGGAAGGACAGACCGATCTTCCGCTCGGCGCCGTCGACGGAGATGATTTCCGCCTTGAGCACGTCGCCGATCTTGACGAACTGCTTGGGATCCTCGACGCGCTCGTCGGAGAACTCGGAGACGTGGATGAGTCCCTCGATACCCTTCTCGATCTCGACGAAGGCGCCGAAGTCGAGCACCTTGAGCACCTTGCACTCGACGATCTTGCCCGCCGGGTAGTCGTAGGGGATGCGATCCCAGGGATCGGGAACGAGCTGCTTGATGCCGAGGGACACCTTGGGCTTCTCGCCGTCGAACTCGATGTTGAGCACCACGGCCTCAACCTCGTCGCCCTTCTGGTAGAGCTCGGAGGGATGCTTCACCCGCTGGGTCCAGGACAGGTCTGAGACGTGCACCAGGCCGTCGATGCCCTCCTCGATTTCCACGAAGATACCGAAGTCGGCGATGTTGCGCACGACGCCCTTGACCACGGTTCCGGGCGGGTACTTCTCCTTGAGCGAGGCGAAGGGATTCGGCTCGAGCTGCTTCATGCCCAGGCTGATGCGGTTCTGGGTCGGATCGATGTCGAGCACCACCGCCTCGACGGTGTCGCCGATGGCGAGCATCTTCGACGGGTGCTTGACCCGGCGGGTCCACGACATCTCGGAGATGTGGATGAGGCCTTCGATGCCCTGCTCGATCTCGATGAAGGCGCCGTAGTCCTTGAGCGACACGACCTTGCCGCGGACCACGGTGCCCGGCGGGTACTTCTGCTGGGCGTGGGTCCATGGGTCTTCCATCATTTGCTTGAGGCCCAAGGACACGCGCTCGGTTTCGGTGTTGAACTTGAGCACCTTCACGCGCACGTGGTCGCCAACCTGGAAGAGCTCCGACGGATGGGTCACGCGGCCCCACGACATGTCGGTGATGTGGAGCAGGCCATCGATGCCGCCCAGATCGATGAAGGCGCCGTATTCGGTGAGGTTCTTGACGATGCCCTCGACGATCTGACCTTCCTTGAGCTTGTCGAGCGTCTGCTCCTTGAGCGCGGCGCGCTCTTTTTCGAGCAGCACTCGGCGCGACAGGACGATGTTGCCGCGCTTCTTGTTGAACTTGATGACCTTGAAGCGGTGGCTCTTGCCGAGCAGGTTGTCGAGGTTGCGCACGGGACGCAGATCGACCTGTGAACCAGGCAAGAACGCCTTGACGCCACCGCGGATGGTGACCGAGAGGCCGCCCTTCACGCGCGTGCTGATGGTTCCCTCGATGAGCTCGTCGCGCTCGCACGCGGCCGAGATCTCGTCCCACACCTTGAGGCGATCGGCCTTCTCCTTCGAGACGATGCACAGACCGTTCTCATCCTCGCGGCTCTCCAGGAAGACGTCGATGACGTCCCCCGGCTTGATGGTCATTTGCCCATCGACGATGAATTCCGAGGCGGCGATGGTCCCTTCGGACTTGTAACCGATGTCGACGACGACGTTGTCCTTGCCGACAGCAATGACCTTGCCCTTGACGATTTCGCCTTCCTTCACCTCGTCGCGCTTGAGGGACTCCTCGAAAAGCGCGGCAAAACTCTCTCCAGTGTCCGAGGTGTTGTCGGAAGACGACGGCACAGCAACCATGAGGATCCTTTGTAACGCTAACAACGCGACCCCTGCGGGCCGGCTGGTCCAGATCGCGACGGCGCCCCACGTGCGAGCTGGCAACGGTTTTTCCTCGCAGTCCCCGACCATCGGGAATAGCGAAGGGCGGCGAAAGCTACCGCCGGCTGGGGCCCATGTCAACGGATGATGCTTGATGTTGTCGTCCCATGTCGGCGCCGCTCACTCGCCGCGCGATCCGGGCCCCGGCTCTACCCGCCGCGGGCCCGCACCACGGCCAGCATGCGCGCCATTACCTCTTCCGGGGTCAAGCCGGACGAATCGATCTCGACGGCATTCTCCGCGCGGCGCAATGGGGCAACCGCCCGGCCGCTGTCGCGCGCGTCCCGCGCGAGCATCTCGGCCAGCACGTCCGAGAAAACCGCGGGCTTGCCCGCGGCCGCCAGTTCCAGGGTCCGGCGCCGCGCGCGCGTCTCGGGATTGGCGACTAGGAAGAACTTCGCCTGCGCGGCGGGGAAGACGACCGTGCCGACGTCCCGCCCTTCCGCGACCACGTTGGCCCGGGCGGCCACCCGCCGTTGGATTGCCAGCAGGCCGGCACGCACCTCGGGCACGGCCGACACGCGGGAAGCGCCTTCCGAAATCTCGGCCCGGCGTATGTCCTGCGTCACATCGCTGCCGTCCGCTACAACGCGGGTACCGTCTCCGTCCTTCGCGAACACGACGTCCAGGACGCGCGCCAGCTCCCCGAGGCGGACCGCATCGTCCCAGGGGATCCGCCGGCGTTGCGCGATCAGGGCAACGGAGCGGTAGAGCGCGCCCGTGTCGAGAAACGTGTAGCCGAGTCCCGCGGCCAGGCCGCGAGCCACGGTGGACTTGCCCGCGCCCGCGGGTCCGTCAATGGCAACCACGA
Organism: Pseudomonadota bacterium; assembly: GCA_017881285.1. Classification (GTDB taxonomy): domain Bacteria; phylum Myxococcota_A; class Polyangia; order Fen-1088; family Fen-1088; genus Fen-1118. The sequence continues at coordinate 2,779 of JADGRD010000115.1, forward strand.
AAGGCAATGCGTTCGCACTCGTCATCGCGGGGGCGAAACTAGCAGCCCGCGACGAAGTTCGCCACGCGGCAGCCTAACCCATCGCCCGGATTCTCGATTCTGCTACCATCGGCGCGTGCGGTGCCGCCTCCCCCTCTGCTTGCTGGTCGGGATTTCCGTCTGCTCCTCGCCAGCCCAGGTCGCAGACGTGGACTGGATCCCGGTCCCGGCCCCCGAGCTGGGTGCCGTCGTGGCCCGTGTCGGCCAGGTCCCAATCTACGCGAGCCAGGTCGTGGCCGAAGCCCGGCGGGCGGGCAAGTCCCCGCGCGCGGCTCTTGACGATCTAGTTGCTTCGCAGCTTCTCGCCGAGCACGCGCGGCGTGACGGCTGGCGACCGGTCGCGAGCTCCGAGCCCGACGTCAGGAGCGCTCTCGTCCAACGATTGCTGGAGCGCGAACTGGAACCCCACCTGCGCGCCGAGGCCATACCCGACCATGTGCTCCGCCTTATCTACGATCGGGCCAAGGACAGCTTCGTGCACCCAAGGCTGGTGGAAGTTGGGGCCCTCGCCATCGACACCGGCACCCTCTTGAAGGGAGAGGGTCTCGAACAGCGCAGGCGCGCCGCGAATGACCTGGCGGCTTTCCTGAAGAACCATCCCGTCCGCTCCCTCGATGACTTCATCGCCGTCGCGCGCGACCCGGTCTGGTCGTCACGCCATGTGGCCTACGATCACTTCCTGCAGTCCGCGGATCGGCCACTTTCGCCAAAGGTCGGCGAACAGATCGCCAAGCTGCGCTCGCTCGGCGAAACCACCGGCCTCCTCACCGACGACGAGGGGTTCTACATCGCGCGCTACATCAGCGAGCGGCCGGCCGAGAACATCACCTTCGAACAAACCCGAGAGAAGCTCCTGGCGGGCTTCCTCGAGCGCTGGCAGCAGCAGCAGTTCCTGGAATTCACCGGCCACCTCGTGCAGGCCCACAAGGTCGAGGCGTATTATGATCGTCTGCCCCGGAACGAACCGGGGCCCTGAACCCGATCTCGGGTAGAGGGCCCCAGCCTCAGCCTGGAGAAGTCTAGCCCTTACGGAAACGGGAGAGATTGGCCGGCAGAGTCGCCAAGTCGGGCAGGTTCTTGTCGGGGTGAAGTTGCTTGGCCCGCGCCAGCAAGGCTTCCTCGGTTTCGCTGTTGTTCGGATCCGGCAGGCAGCACTCGACCGGGCAAACGCTCTGGCACTTTTCCGTGTCGGCGAAACCAACGCACTCGCTACAGCGAGCGGGATCGATGATGTACTTGCTATCGCCCTCGCTGATGGCGTCGTTCGGGCACTCGGGTTCGCAGGCGCCGCAGTTGATGCATTCGTCGGTGATGTACGTAGCCATGTTGCTCCTTTCGAAGGGACGGTGTGACCGCGGACGCGGAGCCCGTCGCAGAGGTGGTGAGTGTAGTGACTGGCTCCGGATCCGTCAACCCCGAGCGGGCGCGGAAACGCGCGGAAACCGCCGGGTTGCCGTCACGCCGACGCGGGGGCTCCCAGGCCGGCCCCTCCCGAGGGCGCGGCGGGCGGCGGCGCCGGCGCCTCCACGCGACCACGCAGGTTGACGGCGACCAGCTTCGACACGCCCGACTCTTCCATGGTGATGCCACACAATCGATCCGCGATCTCCATGGTGCGCTGGTTGTGCGTCACGATGATGAACTGCGCCTGGTCGGTCATTTCGCGCACAGCGTGGTTGAAGCGGCCGACGTTGGCTTCGTCAAGCGGCGCGTCGACCTCGTCGAGCACGCAGAACGGCGAGGGCTTGACCAGGAAAATGGCGAAGAGGAGCGACACCGCGGTGAGGGCTTTCTCGCCGCCGGAGAGCAGCTCGAGGTTCTGCATCATCTTCTTGCCGGGCGGGTTGGCGACAATCTCCACGCCGGTTTCGAGCAGGTCGCTCTCGTCAGTGAGGGCGAGGTGGGCCTTGCCGCCGCCGAAGAGATGCGGGAACACCTCCTGGAACTTGGCGTTCACGGTATCGAACACCTCGCGGAAGCGCCGGCGCGATGCGAGATTGATCTTGTTGATCGCGGTTTCCAGCCGGCTCATGGCGGATTCGAGGTCGGCCTTCTGCGTGGTCAGGAAATCGTAGCGCTGCTCCAGCTCTGCGGATTCCGTAATGGCCATCAGGTTGACTTCGCCCATGCGTTCCACCAGACCGCGCAGCTCGCGGATACGGCCGTCCTCGGTTTCGCCGGACAAGCCGCGCAGGTGGAAGTCCGCCACGACATCGGCCACTCGGACGACATCGGAGTGGCGCTCGCGCACTTGCTCGTCGAGAGCTTGCAGGCGCATGGCGGTCTGCTGGCAGCGCAGATCGAGCGCGCTGAGCTCTTGCGCCAGGCGCCCGACATTCGTCCGCAGGGCCTTGAGCTCCGCATCGCGCCGCGCGAGTCGGCCACTTCGTTCCTCGACCGCGCTCTGCTGCTCGGTGAACGAGCGGGAGCGCTCGGTCAATTCATCCTGCAGGGCCGACGCCTCCCCGCGGAGGGCTTCGGCCTCCGCGCGCAACGCCTCGGCCCGCGTGAGATCGGCCGCCGCGACCTCCGCAAGCTGCGCGCGCTTGGTCTCGTGCTCGGCGATTTCCCGGCGTAGCCGCCCCACGGTTTCGTGGGCCGCCCGCATCCGATCTCCGGCCTGCGCCGCCGCGATCTTCACCGTCGAGAGCTCCCCGAGGAGCCCGTCCGACTTCTCGGCAAGAGCGGCCACCCGGCTGCGCAGTTCTTCGGCGGCGTTTTCGCCCCGAGCCACGCTCTCCAGCGCGATCACCATCTGGGCGCTGGCCTCCTCCAGACGCGCCTGATTCTGCCCGGTGGAGACTCGCAGGTTTTCCAGCGCGCTGGCAAGCTGCGCGCGCCGGGCCTCGGCGGCGGTCCGCTCGCGGGCGAGCCGCTCGGCCTCTTTCTTGTGGGCGGCGAGATCCAGCTCGTCGCGGCGGATGGCCGCGATGGTGTCGTCGAGCGTGGCGGCCGCCGCGAGCAGTGCTTGCTTGTTGCCGACGTGCCGGTCGAGCGAGGCCTGGGTGTCCTGCTCAAGGTGGGCGACGATCGCCTCGAGCTCGCGCATTTCGCGCTTCTGCGACAGCACCCCTGCCGTCGCCGACTCGCGCGAGCCGCCGGTCACCACGCCGTGGGGATCGATAACCTCGCCGTCGAGGGTGACCAGGGTCTTGCCGGTGTTGCTGTGGCGCCACAGTTCGAGAGCCTGGCGCAGGTCCTCGACCACCATGACGTCCCCGAGGAGATAGGACGCCACCCGATCGTAGTGGCGATCGAAGCCGATGAGCTCGAGCATCGGACCGCGCACGCCTTCGCCGGCCGGCCACTCGACGGGGACCGGCACGGCGGCCGGGCTGGACTCGACGCTGGCGCCGCCCATGGCATCGTACACGACGGTCCCCTCGGCGATCGGGCCGCGTAGCGAGAGCGGGATGAAACTCGAACGGCCCTCGCTCCGCTGCTTGAGAAAGTCGATGGCCTCGACGCCGACCTCGTGGGACTCGACGATGATGTTGCCCAGGCGCTCGCCCAACACGGCTTCGAGCGCGGTTTCGAGCTCGGGCGGCGGTTGCACGATGTCCGCGACCAGCCCGCGCACGCCGTTCGTGGTCCAGGTGGCGCCCTCGCCCGCGGTGTCGCCCGCGGGCCGCGGCTCGTGCACCCGCTGCATGATGGCGCGCACGCCACGCTGGAAGCTCTCGTAGCGGTCTTGAATCTCGGCCAGCGACTGCAAGCGAGACCGCCGGCGGTGCGCCTCCTCGCGGAGCGTTTCGAGCTCGATTTCGCCGCGGGCGACCTCCGCCCGTAGGGTCGCGACCTGCTCTTCCGTCTGCGACTTCTTATCGACCAGCTCCGCCGCGCGCGCCTGCAGGATGGCCAGGTGCTCCTCGGCCTGCGCGGTTTCGCCGGTCACGCGCGCGATGGTCTCGCCAGCGACGCCATCATCGTGCCGCAACTCCGCGAGCCGATGCTCGAGATCGCCAGCCCGGACGCGAGCCGACTCGATGTCGGATTCCAGCCGTGCCACGCGGGTACGCGCCGCGCCGGTGTCGGAAACCGCCTGTTCCCACTCGCGCCGGGCGGCCGCCAATCCGTCGCGCGCGCTCGCATAGGTGGCTTCCATGGCCGCCAGGGCATCGGCCCGCTGCTCGGCTTCCGCGTCGAGCAGCGCCACCTGCCCTTCGATGCCGGTCAGCGACTCCGCGTCTTGCGCGGCTCGCGTCGCGTGCTCTTCGCCTTCCTTCTTGGCGTGCTCGGCCCGTCCGACCAGCGTGCCCGCCTCGTCCTGCAGGTGCTCCGCCCGCGCCGCCGAGAGCTGCGCCTTGTTGTTGAGGCCGAAAAGCTCGTCTTTGGTCTGCGATAGATGGGCGAGGTCTTCGGCGACGGACAGCCGTTCCGCCTCGACGTTCGCCTCCTCGGCGACCAGCGCGGTCGTTTCCCGTGCGTGCTCCGCCTCCAACTCGCCGTGCGCGGCCGCCAGGTACTTCTGCTCGGCGAGCAGCCCCAGGTGGCGCTGCGTGGAGGCGCATAGATCCAGATCGCGGAGCTCGGCCTTATAGCGCTTGTAGCGCTCGGCCTTCTGCGCCTGCAGCTTCAAGGAGCGCAGGCGGGTCTCGATCTCGCCGATAATGTCGGTCACGCGCAGCAGGTGCTGGCGGGTCGCGTCCATCCTTCGCTCGGCAACCTTCTTCTTGGCCTTGTACTTGGTGATGCCCGCGGCCTCGTCGATGAGGGCGCGGCGGTCTTCCGGGCGTGACGACACGATGAACCCGATGCGCCCCTGTTCGATGATGGCATAGGCCTTCGAACCGACGCCCGTGCCCAGGAAGAACTCGACGATGTCGCGCAGCCGGCAGGGAACCCCGCCCAGCAAGTATTCGCTCTCGCCGCCGCGATAGTACCTCCGCGTGACCACCACTTCCGAGGGGCCAGCCGCCCCCCAGGGGATCCCCCCGGGAGCCATGTCGCCGGTCAGGGAACGAGTATCGAAGGTAATGGACACCTCCGCCATCCCGGCCGGTCCGCGCGACTCGGAGCCATTGAAGACGACGTCTTCCATGGCGCGGCCGCGCAGGTGCTTGGCCGACTGTTCGCCCATGACCCAGCGAATGGCGTCCACGATGTTCGACTTGCCGCACCCGTTCGGTCCCACCACACCCGTGATAGGATCCTCGAAGGTCAGGACCGTTCGATCAACGAAGGACTTGAATCCAAAGATTTCGAGCCGCTTTATCCTCATCGAGCACCACCTGATGGCGTGGCATTACGTGACCATACTAGCCACTTCGTGACACCAGATAGGTAACACCTGGCATCCAGTTCTGTAAAGCCCTTGTCGCTCGATCATCGCAATCTTTCGCCCGAATCCTGAAAATGTCAAAAAGATCGCCTGCTTCGCCCTGACCCTGTTAAGGTTCCCGCCCCATGGATGGGGGAACGAACAGCGAGCTGCTCACGGCAGCCATCGTCGCCGCCGGATTTGTCGCGATGGTCCTACTGCTGGTCTTCGCCATTCGCCGGGCGCGGGCCTCCCGGCAGCGAGAGATCGATGCTGCTGGCGATGGCAGCCCCATCCCCAGGTCCAAGGGGGCGCGGCCGGCCCTTCGCGTGGAAGATGTCGTACCGGAACGCCCCGACGACCTTGCGGAGGAAGAGCTGGTAGCAGCGACGCCAGCGCCCCATGTAAAGGAAGAACCGCCAACCCCACCACCGGCCGGCCCCCCCGTGGGCGAGAAAGCAGCCGAGCCATCCCAGCCGGCGCGCGAAGCGCGGCCGGCCGCAGCCGTGCCACCGAGCCCGAAGCTGGAACCGCGGGCGGCGCCTAGGCCAGAAACGCGCACCCAGCCCCCCTCCCCGGCCAAGCTCACGCTGACGGTCG
>JADGRD010000772.1 GCA_017881285.1 Pseudomonadota bacterium
CACATCCACGCCTCACCCGACGGACCGTGGTTCTTCATCATCGCGCGCAACCACCCTGACCTCCAGCGCATGCAGTTGCTCGGCATCACCGACACCGCGATGCTGCGCCCGCAGGTCTTCGCGCTGTCCGACAGCGGCGAGGTGCAGATCGGCCTCATCTGCTCGGAGAAGCAGGCCATCGACGCCACTCTGCGCGGACTGTCGCGCGAGGATCCACGGTTCTCGCCGGTGGCCGACCGCTACTGGAACGCGCGCGGTGGCAGCAGCACCGACGGCGGCGCCTTCATCTTCACGGTCGCCGACGAGAACGGAAAGAAGAAGCTGACGTGCGCTGACAAGTTCGGCCGTCAGGTCAAGCTCGACGGCGGCAAGGTGCGTTGCGATCAGCCGCACTCGGCGCCGCTCGTCGAGATCGTTTCGGCCGGCATTCGCAAGGCCGTCGCCGAATCGCTCAAGCAGGGCAGGGCGCAGGATCTCTTCACCCATGTGGCGCAGAGCCTGCCCAAGTGGCCGGCCGGCGGCTTGCGCGAGATGTGCAATCAGATCGTCGCCGCCGCGGACAACGGTCGCGCCAAGGCCACCGCCGTCGAGGCGCTGACCTTGCTCCACGACCGTCGCTTCGATACGGGCGACAAGCGCCGCGCCACGGTGCTGCCGGTGATCGAGGAGACGTTGCTGCGACTCTTCGACAGTACGCCCATCATTGGCCAGCCAGGCGAGGGTAGCTTCCGCCGCATCCATTGGGACAGCCGCAACAAGATTGCGGCGCCACTGCCCGGCGAAGAGGTGCTGATCATCGATGCCGAGAAGTTCCCGCCCGAGGGCGACGATTGCGACGCCGTGTACCTGCGCAAGGCCTATCAGGCCGGCTGGCGGCGCTTCATCGTCTACCGCCTGCGCGGCCAGCGCTTCACCGGGGTGGGCCTGGGCCCCGGCACGGACGGCGTGCGCATCGACACCTACGGGTCGAGCGGTGACTACCTGGCGAGCGGCATGGACGGCGAGGAGATCTACGTCCACGGCAACGCCCAGGACCAGATCGGCCAGATCGCCAAGCGCGGCAAGCTGGTGATCTACGGCGACGTGGGTCAGACGTTCATGTACGGCGCCAAGGGCGGCGACGTGTTCATCATGGGCAACGGCGCGGGCCGGCCGCTCATCAATGCCGTCGGCCGCCCGCGCGTGGTCATCAATGGCACCTGCCTCGACTTCCTGGCGGAATCGTTCATGGCTGGCGACCCACTCAATGGCGGCGGCTTCGTCATTCTGAACGGGATGGAATTCGACGGGCACGCCCGGCTCGTGCCACAGGCTTCGCCGTATCCGGGCAGCAACCTCTTCTCGCTGGCCTCGGGCGGTGCCATCTACGTGCGCGATCCGGGCAAGAAGGTCGTCGAGCAGCAGCTCAACGGCGGCGTCTTTGCGCCCTTCACCAGCGCCGACTGGCGCCTGATTCGCCAGTACCTGGAGGAGAACGAGCGCCTCTTCGGCATCAAGGTGACCGACCTTCTGACCGTGAACGGCAAACTGTGCGAGCCGGAAGAGGTCTACCGCAAGGTCAGCGCCCAAGCCCTGGCCGTGCTGGCGGCGGCAACGGAGAAGAAGAAATGAATCTTGCATCAACGGAAATCTCCGGCGACTTCGCCTCGCTAGTCGAAGCTGAAAGCCACGCCAACTTGATGGCGTGTTTGCAGTGCAAGAAATGCACCTCGGGCTGCCCGGTGGCCGCGATGGCCGACATCAAGCCGCACGAGATCGTTCGCATGGTGCAGTTCGGCCAGCGCGACGAGTTGCTGGCCAGCAAGATGCTCTGGCAGTGCACCTCGTGCCAGACCTGTGCCACGCGCTGCCCGCAGAAGGTCAGCGTGGCGGCTCTCAATGACGGGCTTCGCCGCATGAGCCTGGGCGCCAAGGCGCCGAGCAAGAGCGCGGTGGTGACCTTCAACGACATCTTCATGCGCGCAGTCCGCAAGCGCGGGCGCATGAACGAAGCCGGGCTCATGGCGTCGTTCAAGTTGCGCACGATGCGGCTGTTCGAGGACATGGGCAAGCTGCCCATGATGCTCTGGAAGGGCAAGATGCCCCTCTTCCAGTTCGCCGCCCCCGGTCGTAGCGAGCGCGAAGCGATGTTCGAGCGCGCCTCGCGAATCGCCTCGCCCCCGCTTGGCGGGGGAGAGGCCGGCGCGCGAAGCGCGACGGGTGAGGGGGACAAGCAATGACGTACGCTTTCTTTCCCGGTTGCAGTATGGAAGGGACTGCCCACGACTACCAGAAGTCGACGGTGGCGGTGAGCAAGGCGCTGGGGCTGGAGCTTCCCGAGATCCCCGGCTGGACCTGCTGCGGTTCCACGTCGGCGCACCAGACGGATCACCTGCTGTCGCTGGCTCTGCCCGCCAAGAACCTGGTCGCCGCCGAGGGCAAGACCGTCGCGGTGGGGTGCGCCGCCTGCTACAGCAGATTGAAAACCGCCAACTACGAGATCGCCAACGACGCGCAGACGCGCCAGAGCGTGGCGGCCGTGGTGGGCAAGGACTACGACGGCAAGACCGAGATCCTGCACCTGCTCGAGA
>JADGRD010000773.1 GCA_017881285.1 Pseudomonadota bacterium
CAATAGGCACTCCCATTCCGGTCAAGGTCTTGATCGCGGGGTTCCCGTTCGAGTCGGTGATCGTGAGCGTGGCGGTCTTGGCTCCGACGGTAGCCGGGCGCAGGGCGATGCCGACGCTGCAGGTACCGGCCCTGGGGGCAAGCGAGACACCGGTGCAGGTATCGGTTGCGATGACGAAATCGCTGCTCGACACGGAGACGGCGAGTGGCCCCGAGGGACTATCCCCCGAGTTGGTCAAGCTGAAGACCACTGGCGTGCCGGTCGAACCGACGAGCACCGAGCCCAGGTCACCGCTCGCAAGCGTGAGCTGCAAGGGGTCGTACGAATAGGCCGTGCCGATCAAGGGGACCGAGGCAATTGCTCCGTCGGGCCTGGTTTCCGCCACCACGAGGGTCGCGGTCTCTGGGACCGCGCTGAGCGTCGATGGAGTGAAGACCACGGAGATGGCGCAAACGTCGCCTGGAGCGATCGTCTCGCAACCAGTCGCGGTCGCTTTGAAGTCCGCGGCATAGGCGCCGGCGATGGTGATGGCCAGCGGCCCGGCTGGGGCGCTGCCGGCGTTGGGTATCGAAAACGTGATCGGAGCGCTGTGCTGGCCCACGGAGGCGGCAAACGTCGCCGCCGTGCTGGGAACGATGGTGATCTGGAGGGGAGGCACGGGCTGCCCGACCTCTGCAAGCGGCGCGTCCCTGACAGGGGAGGCGTCGGCGGCAAGCGAGGCGTCCGGCCCGGCGCCGCCGGGCACATCGGTTTCGAGCCGAGCATCAGGAACGATGGCGCTGAACGATTCACTCCCGCCACAGGCTGGCAAGCCCCCCCAGGCCATGGCTCCGAGCATCAAGGCAAGATAGGCATTCTTCATGCCCGCATTCTCACTCGCCGCGCGCCATGGAGAAAGGGGGCTTTGGCCAACGATGTGACCGCGACCACGGGAATCGGCTAGCCTGCGCTCAGGCTACTCCTGACACGAACCCAGCAACACACCGACGGCGCTCGCACTGGTGTCCGCAACCAGGTCCACGGACACTGAACGTCGTTGCACCGGCGGGGTTCGTATTCCGGGGTCAATACGGACGTCGTCATCGTCACCTGCAGCGGCGGCAACCCCACTCCCCTCAGCCAGGCATGCCAAGACACCGCCAGTACCTCGAGCGCGTGCACGCAAGGTACGTGCACGTTCTAGACCGTCAAGCAGATCAGAGGGGGGCGTGCATCGGAAGATGCGTCGCGCGGCATTTGTGTGTACCCTGGGCTCATGCCAGGGCAGCGGAGAGTTGCAGCGGTACTGAGCTTGGGCGCGGCGTTCGTGTTGTTCGCGCGCGCGGCCTGGGCCCAGCCCACACCCGCGGGGTTAGAGCGGGGAATCGATCCGGTCAGCTTCAAGCTGAGCCCGTCGATGGGCGCGTATCTGACCACCGCCGGGGCACGCATGGCCCCCGGCGGGATGTTGCAAGTCGACCTGGTGGCCGACTACAACATGACCCTGATGGCCCTGCGGCTGGGTGACGAGCGCCTGGGCAGTCTCATCGAGGATCGACTGGATCTGCACCTCTTGGCGGCCTATGGCTTGCTGAACGGGCTCGAGGTGGCGGTGGACGTTCCCTTCACCCCCTGGCAGGCGAGCGATTTCGGGCGCCTGAATGCGGCCAGCGGCCTGGCCGTCGCCGGGCCGGCGTCGTACGGGCTGGGCGACGTGCGCGGCTTGCTGCGTGGTCGCGTGCTGGGCGGTCCGCAATCGCGGGTGGCCCTCGCCGTTATTGGCGAGGTGCGCGCCCCGAGCGGCGACGACCAGGCCTTTCTGGGTGAACGGGGTTGGTTGCTTTCACCCCGTGCCGTGCTCGATGTGGCCATCACCACGCGCACGCGCATGGCCCTCGAGGTGGGCTACCGCTACCGCAGCCAGGCCGGGCGCTTCCTCAACCTCTACATGGGCGACGAACTGACCGCGGCCCTGGCCGGCGCGCGCGAGCTGCCGAACTTCGGAAGGCTGGTGCCCACGGCCTATGTCGAGGTTGTTACGGCCACGCCGGCGCGAGCGCCATTCACGGTGGACTCGTCGGATGCGCTCAAGACCGCGCTGGAAGCGCTGGCCGGGGTGCGCGCCGGGCTGGGTCCGCACTGGCAATTCCTGTTGGGCTTGGGTCGCGGGTTCGCCGTCCATGGCGGCGTGGGTCGCGAGGATCTGCGTGTGTTCGCGTCGGTGGGCTGGCGGGGCTTCGTGCCGCCGTCCCGCAACCCCGTGCGCGATCGCGATGGCGACGGTGTTCTGGACGTCGACGACCACTGTCCCGATAATCCCGGTCCGGCCGTGTACGACGGCTGCCCGGACCGTGACGGCGACGAGATCCCCGACATCGAGGACAAATGTCCGCTCGAGCCTGGCCCGGCCGCCAACGATGGCTGCCCGACGAGGAACCTGGTGCAAATGCAGAAGGGGGCTATCAACGTGCTGGGTAACATCACGTTCGACACCAACAAGGACACGCTCAAGCCGGAGTCGTTCCCCGTGCTCGACGCGGTCGTGGTGCTGCTCAAGGAGCACTCCGAGATCAAGCGCCTCCGGG
>JADGRD010000774.1 GCA_017881285.1 Pseudomonadota bacterium
CTGGTCGAATTCTTTCTTGCCGGTGAATCCGATTTGCTTCGGGTCCGGAACCGGATCCGGCCCTGCCCAGACCGGCTTGTGGCTGGTGTCGAGGGTCGAACGTAGAACGCCCTTTCCCTTTTGCAGGCTGTCGTCGCAGCAGTAGGTTCCGAAATCGGGATGCCCGGTGGGGGGAGTGCTGTTCGGCGAGTAGCTCTTGAAATCGCGGGCGATCATCGGGATCTGCAACTTCGCAGGCGGATCGTCGAAGAAGGACTTACAGGTGAATCCCGCTTCTATCTTGCAGTCGTGGGAGCAGCCATCGCCATCGGCCACGTTGCCATCGTCGCAATCCTCGATGCCGCGCCAGAGGATGCCATCTCCGCACGTGCTCTTGCACGCCCCCACCGCACTGGTGTCCGTGCCGCACTTGGGCTCGCTCTGGCAGTTCGAGGCACAACCATCGTAGGGCAGGGTGTTGCCGTCGTCGCAGGTTTCACCCGCCTCCTTCTTTCCGTTGCCACAGACGGTCGGCATGCAGGTGCTTGGACTTCCGGTGCAGTCGAAGCCAGGCTCGATTTTGCACGTCGCGGAGCAGCCATCGCCGTTGTCGGTGTTCCCGTCATCGCAGGTTTCGAAGCCCTTCATGATGCCGTCGCCACACCGCGTAGAGCAGGGCTTGCCCGGCACCCGGCAGATGTAGCCGGTCTCGACGGTCTTGCAGTCGCTGGAGCAGCCATCGCCGCTGGCGGTGTTGCCGTCATCACAGGCCTTGTTCGAGGTCAAGATACCGCTCCCGCAATTTCCGACGTATTTGCAGGGCTTTCCCTCGGTGGGACAGTCCCAGTTCGCTTCGATCTGACAGATCCGGCTGCAGCCATCGCCATTGGCTGTATTGCCGTCGTCACATTGCTCGCTGCGTTCTACGATACCGTCACCGCACGTCCCGCCGCCTGGCCGGTCCACGTTGGCATCCGCGCGAGGAGGTGCGTCAAGATTCACGATGACACCCCCGCCTCCGCTAGCCCCGCCGCCGCTAATATGCCCAGCTCCCCCGCCGCCCCCGCCGCCCCCGCCGCCCTGGCCGTTGTTGTCGATGACCGAGCCCTTGGCGCACGCGCCTGCCGTCAGCAAAGCCGCCACGAAGAACGCGATGGGCACAACTTGCCCTTCGTCAAGAACTGGACCATGCGAAGACTTATATCTCGTCATGTCAAAGTACCTTGATTTCCACGATCAGTTAGACACGCGTCCCGGAGGAATCGTGCAGTTTGCGGCACAATAGACGATAGCATCTTCCGTGGCCCCGACCTTCGAATTCTGGCGCCCGGGTGGCGGTTAGAGCTTGGTGCGATCTTTGACGAACTGCCCCCATTGCTGCCGCGGCATCCGACCGTCGAGCGTCGTCGTCTTCATTGGCTTCCCTGATCAGCTCCGGCATCCGTACCCGCGGGTCACCCAACCGAGCTCGACGAATGACAACGGGACCGAGGGCCGTATTGCCTGTCGCCAACGCCTTGGTGGCCTCCTGAACTACTACCATCGAGAGGCAGCCTGAGCCGTGCCGACGAGTTCTCGGACAGCACGGGTTGCACGCGCGGCTATCGGGGGATCGCGTTACGGAACAACAGCTTGACGTCGAGTTTCTCGCGACCGACGTCTCTGACCCAGACGATGCGGTCCTGATCCACGCCGATGGCCGTGATTGTCGAAGCGATATTCGGATGTACGAGCTTGGGCGGGCCACCGGTCGGCGAGAGCTCGAACAGCCCTTCAACCTGGGCGCAGAAGACCCGATCTGCCACGGCCAAGGGCGAGCAGATGACGCTATTCGCCACTACCCGCTCGGACCGCAGGTCCGGTGAGACAGCCCTCACCTCGGAGGTGTCTTTGTCATCGAAGGTGTAGTAGTAGACGTCGCTGGCGGCGGCGAGCATCGCGGGGTAGCGGCCCTTTCGGGTCACCGTGAAGCTGGGAGGTCCCCCGCTCCGGGCGACAGAGCCCAGACGCCAGCTTTCTTCTCCTACGCGCTCGATGAAGACCACTCGGTCCTCAACCATTGTCGCCGCAACCACCGCGCCCGACGCTTGGTAAACCGCGTGGGGCTTGCCTTGTCGTAGGTTGAAGATCGCGTACTGGCCCTGCGCATCGACCCCAACCCACGCGAAACGCTCCTCGACCGCAACGATGAACACAGGCTGGTCCTTCACGCTGGCGAGACGGCCGGGCGCCCCCCCCTGCTTTGGCGCCAACCAGAGAAAGCCTTTCGACCAGTAGATGATCGCCGACGGCGTGGTCGCCGCACTGTCGCCATGATCCAGCTTAATCTCCTGCGGCGCCTGGCCTGGGACCAACCGGAACGCCGCATCCAGGGTCAGTAGATAGATGGCATCAGCCGCTAGATTGAGTTTCGTGTGGTAGGCGGGCTTGTCGAGAGCCAAGAGCGTTGTAGGTGAGCCATCCTCGTTCGGCCGAACCGTCTCCGCTGTGAGCGACGGTCTTTCGGGCGAGGTGGACGAACTGGACGCGGGCGCCATGGGCGGTGGCCGATGGCTCCCGTCCCCGCAACCCGACTTGCAGCCCA
>JADGRD010000775.1 GCA_017881285.1 Pseudomonadota bacterium
GGCTCGCCTCGGCGACGGTGCTGGCCCTGTGCCGCGCCAAGGGCAAGGAGTGCCACGCGCTCAGTTTCCGCTACGGGCAGCGGCACGCGATCGAGCTCGCGGCCGCCGCCCGGGTCGCCGCCAGCCTGGGCGCCGCGTCCCATCGCGTGGCCGCCATCGACGTGGCCTGTCTGGCCGGCTCCGCGCTGACCGGCGGGGGCGCGGTCCCCAAGGGGCGCAGCGAGTACGAGATTGGCCACGGGATCCCGGCGACCTACGTTCCGGCGCGCAACACCCTCTTCGTCGCGCACGCCATCGCCCTCGCCGAGGCCACCGGCGCAACCGAAATCGCCCTCGGCATCAATGCACTCGACTACTCCGGCTACCCCGACTGCCGGCCCGAATGGCTTTCCGCCATGCAAGAGGTCGCCCGGCTGGGCACCAAGGCCGGGGTCTCGGGTGAGCCGGTGAAGCTCCTCGCCCCGCTCTTGGCCATGAGCAAGGCGGAGATCATCCGGCACGGCACCGCGTTGGGGGTGGACTACAGCCTCACGCTCTCGTGCTACGACCCGGCGGGCGACGGCCGCGCCTGCGGCGCCTGCGACGCGTGTCTGCTGCGCCGGCGCGGCTTCGAGGAGGCAGGAGTGTCCGATCCGACACGCTATCGAGGGGGATAGAAGCTCAGGGGCTGTGCTTGGTGGGGCCGTGGTGATCTGGGAAAGCAGCGCTCAGCCGCGGCGAGCGGACGGCTGCAACGGGGGAAGGACATGTCCCGCCCGCCGGACGAGTGCCAACGGCCGCGCTGTGCGCGTCCATGGCACTCTCGGTCGTCGCTTGGCATCCGGCCGCGGACGGCCGGAGCAGCTCCTCACGCCGGCGGTCGTGACATGTCCTTCCCCCTGCGCGCCGTCCGATCCGTGCAGGGGCTGGCATCTGTGACAGTCGCAATCTGGGAACGACTCCGAAGCAGGGTCCGCCCGTGTAGATGAGCGCACCGAGCGTCCGCGCTCGGTTGCCAGCGAATCGGGACCGGGGCCATGTCGACCGGTCTTCCGGTCGACTTAGGCCCCAGAAGCCGAGCGTGCCATGGACGCGCGCAGCGCGGCCGTTGGCATGCGGCCGCTGAGGGGTCGTCCCTATCCCGCCCGCGGAAGCCGAGCGCCGCTCTCCCGGATGGACTAGCGTCGTGGCTGACTATCGGGAGCGGCTGCTAATCCGCGCGCGTGGCCCAGCGGCCACCGAAGGTTCCCCGGCCGAGGAAGGCCGGCCGGGTGGGAAGCGGGAAGGCGATGTCCCCAAGGTTGGGGATGGGCGTGCGGACCGACGGGCCGGGCCGCCATTCGCCCGAGGTTTCCGCCAGCGGTGCGTGGTCCTGCGCCGGCACGGTCAGCGGGGTCGGATTGGGCGCCTCGGCTCGCACGTTGCGGCCGCGCGGACCGCGGCGCTCGCGGCGGTCGCGGCCAGAGGGACCGTCCACGTCGACGAGCAACTCGGGGGGGAGTTCCTCCTCAGGCGCCGCGCTCTCGGCTGCTTCGGCGACCGCGGCATCGATGGCGACGGGCGGCTCCACGCCCTCGGCGCGGGCCACGATGGCCGTGAGCCAGGCGGCATCCTGGTAGAAGGGCCGGTTGGTGAGCCGCGGGTGCGAGCGCCGGGGCCGGCTTGAGGGCAGAAGATAGCGCAGCGCGAGCAGGATCTGCCGGCACAGCTCGGAGTCGCGGCGCGAGGCCTTGAGGCGTTCGAGGATCGGCTGCACCGAGAGCGTCACGACCTGCGCCATGTTCGGTTCCGGCTTGGCGTTCGGCGTGAGCACCTCGCGCAGAGGTGGCAGGAGCAGGGTGGCGAGAATCATGGCATCGGACGGCGGCTCGCCGCGCGCGACGATCGACTCGTCGAGCGCGCGCAGGTAGGCCCAGAAGCGCTCGATGCGCGGCTTGGCCTCGGGGTCGGCATTGCGCCCGGCGGCAGACAGTTCGGGCAGCAGGAACTCGAGCAAGCCCGTCTCGATGAGCAACTCGAACGAGCGCCGGGCCGCGCCGGCGCGCAGGAGTCGGTAGAACTCCTCGGTGACGCGCGCCTGGGCGCACTTGGCCAGCTCCGCCTTGTGCTCCATCATACGCTGGTAGGTTTCGGCCTCGATGGTCAGGTCGCAACGGGCCGCGAACTTCACGGCCCGTAGGATGCGCACGGGATCCTCGCGGAAACGGATGTCGGGATCGCCGATGGTGCGCACCAGACGGGCCTCGAGATCGGGCAGACCGCCCACGTGGTCGATGACCCGCGCGGTGTCGACATCGAAGAACAGCCCATTGATGGTGAAGTCACGGCGGCGGGCGTCCTCTTCCTCGGTGCCGAACACGTTGTCGCGCCGGATGAGCAGGTCCGGGGCCTTCTCGTCGGCGGGCGCCTCGCCCGTGTCGTCGTCGGGGGCGCGCGGGTTGGCGCGGAAGGTGGCGGTCTCGATGATCTTGCGGCCGAAGAAGACGTGGGCCAGCCGGAAACGTCGGCCAATGATCCTGCAGTTGTGGAAGCAGCGGCGGATCTCGTTGGGGGTGGCCGACGTGGCGACGTCGAAGTCCTTGG
>JADGRD010000776.1 GCA_017881285.1 Pseudomonadota bacterium
CAGGCCCATGGCGCCGCCGCCCCCACCGGCCGCGCCGCCCGTGCCGCCCGCCGCCGCGGTCAAGGCGGCCCTGCCCGCCGCCAGGCCGGGCGCCCCTGGCGCCGTGATCGTCGCCAAGCCGGGCGATCCCGCGGTCACCGGCGCGGGCGAGATCCCGGGCGAAAGAGAGTTCAACTCCTGCAAGAAGCTGCCCGCGGGAAAGCGCATCGTGCGCCTCAATCTCAAGCCCGACACCGAGGTGATGGATCTCATCGGCTGGATCTCCAGTATCACCTGCGCGCAGTTCATCGTGTCGGTGCCGGTCCAGGGCAAGAAGCTCACCATCATCTCGCCCCAGCTCATCACGCCCGAGGAGGCCTATCGCCTGTTCTTCTCGGCCCTGGACTCGCTGGGGCTCACGGTCGAGCCGATCGGGAAATTCCTGCGTATAGTCGAAAACTCGAAGGCGCGCTTCGCCCCCTTGCCCATCATCGGACCCAACCAGAGGACGCCGAGCGACCGCCGCTATGTCACCAAGCTGGTGCGCCTGCAGAATCTGGATCCCCTCGATGTGACCAACAACGTGCTCAACCGGATCAAGACCGAGGCGGGCGACATCATCGCCTACAGCATGTCGCTCATCATCACCGATCAGTCCGACAGCATCGATCGTATGGTCGAGATCATCAAGATCTTCGACCAGATGGCGAGCGTTCGCGACCAGATCTGGGTCATGCGCATCAAGAACATGTCGGTGCTCGACATGGCATCGCGCCTCGCCGAGATCGTCCCCGTGCAGTTCCTGGGCACCGGTCAGCGGCGCCAGGGTGGCGCGCCCACGGCTCCCGCCAAGCAACCGCCGGGGCGGCCGGGTGAATTGGCCACGGAAATGGGCATCACCAAGCTGATTCCCGACGAGCGCAGCAACAGCCTCATCATCGTGGCCAACAAGAAGGCGCACGACTGGCTGGTGGCGCTGGTGCACAAGCTCGACGTGCCGCTGGAAGAAGCCGGCCGGGGCAGCGAAGGGCGCTTTCACGTCTATTATTGCGCGAACGCTAACTGCGACGAGCTGGCCGCCACCTTGAGCGCCATCACCGGTGTGACGATCTCCGGCTCGCTGGGCTCCGGCAAGCGCGGCGGACGTGCCGCTGCCCCCACGGCCGCGCCGGCGACGGCCCCCGGGCAGACCAATCCCACGGCCTTGCTCTTCGAGAGCGACATCCGCATCTCCTTCGATGCGCCGACGAATTCGCTGCTCATCATGTCGTCGTTCAAGGACTACATGTCACTCAAGCGGGTCATCGAGCAGCTCGATTCCCCGCGCAAGCAGATCTTCATCGACGCCACCATCATGGAGGTGCTGCTCGACAAGACCCGCACCGTGGGCGTGTCCTACCACGCCGGCACCGGCGAGAACGTCGTGGGCCAGCCCTCGCTGCTCATGGGCGGCTTCAACGCCAACAACACCATGAACCCGACGGCCCTGGTCAACAACCTTGGGGGACTTTCCGCCGCGCTTTTCGGGCCGACCACCGGCACACTGGGCAACAGCACCCTGTTCAAGGGCTTGCCCATCAACATTCCTTCGTTTGGCGTGTTCTTGCAGCTCCTGCAGACCAATAACGACGTGAACATTCTTTCCAACCCGCACATCCTGATCATGAACAACCAGGAAGGCGTGATCTCGGTCGGCGAGGTCTTGCCCTTCCCCGGAACGACGACCGCGGCGTTGGGGGCCACGACCGGCGGCGGCGTCGGCTACATGCCCTTCACCTCGGTGCAGCGCCAGCCCGTCGAGCTCAAGCTCACGCTGACCCCCAGCGTGAACGAGCACGACATTATCCGCCTCGAGGTGGATCAGGAGATCTCGGACGTCACGTCCCAGGACTACAACCACATGGGCCCGGCCACGTCGAAGCGCTCGGTCAAGACGACGGTGGTCGCTCGCGATCAGCAGACGGTCGTGATCGGTGGCCTCATGGCCGATCGGATTTCCGAGAGCGTCACCAAGATCCCGATCCTCGGGGATATTCCCGTGCTCGGCTTCTTCTTCCGCAACACCATCAAGTCGGTGAAGAAGTCCAATATCATCATCGCCATTACGCCCTACGTGGTGTCGGATCTCTCCGACCTGCGCCGCGTGGCGGAGAAGAAGCTGCGTGAACGGCGCGATTTCATCGAGCGCTTCAGCTCGCTGGAGGACAACTCGAAGCTGGAGAATCTCGACCGGGACCTGCACAAGAAGCGCGGCATGCTGGAGGAAATCAACCGCAGCGTGCGCGAAATGGAGGAGGACGAGCAGCAACTCAGGAATATCAACGAGCGCGACCAGCGCGACGAATCCATGCCCATCGAGCCCAAGCTGGTGGAGGAGCCCGCGAGCACGAAAGAGAAGGACAAGCGCGGCGCCGACAAAGCCGCCGCGGCGGGAGCGGACGACACGGAACCCCGCAAGGTATCGGCGGCGCCCGGCGGCGATCCGGCGAAATCCGACAACGACGAGTAGGCAGCCGTGGCGCGAAAACGAATCGGCGAGATCCTGGTCGAGGCCCGTGTGGTGAAACCCGCGGCGG
>JADGRD010000777.1 GCA_017881285.1 Pseudomonadota bacterium
GTGCTCGCCGATCTTGAGCTCCCAGGGATCCCAGAAACCGAAGGCGCCGATGCGGGGCAGGACCAGCAGCACCGCGAAGAGGGCGATCCACCAAACGGTCGGTATGCGGCGCAATTTCTCGATGAAACTCATACGTGTTCTCGGGCAGGGCCGGCACTCTAGCAGCCCAGGATAGAAGGGGGAAGTGACGAGAATCAGCTACTCCGCTCCCGGCTCCGGGCGCCAGGCGCGGTCGTAGTAAAGGGCGCGGAAGGCGGGACAGCTCTCGCCCCATAGGGTTTCGGCCACGCGGTCGGCCTGCTCGATGAACAGCGCCTCGATTTCGCAGAAGCGCGCGGAAAGCTTGCCCAGCTCGCCCGACACCGCCAGTTGCCGGCAGCCGCAGTGGTGCTGGCAGCGCGACTTGAGGGCGCAGGCGCCGCAGGCCCCGTACACGCGTTCCTTCGATCGCCGCAGTTCGAGAACGCGTTCCGCGTCGATCCCGGTGTCGACGTGGCCGACGACCAAGTGCTCTCGATCGTCCTCGCCGATCATCTCGGCGCAGGGATAGATGCGTCCCGCGGGCGACACGGCGATCTCCTGCGCCGCCAGCCGGCAGCGCGCGGGACAGGGCAGCCCGCCGGTGATGTGCGAGAGGATCTTCGAGTGAAAGGGCTCGACGATGAGGGACCGACCCGCGCGAAAAGCGGCGAGCCAACCGTCGCCGGCGCGGCCGAGGCCAAGGGCCAGGCGGGCGACCGCGGCGGCGTCCCAGTTCGCCCGGTCATCGACGTGGAAGAGGATCCGCTCCGCGCCGAGGCCGGACAGGAAAGCGAGTGAGTCCCCGAGCGCGTCGGCGGTTTCCGGGGAAATCACGGCGACTAGGTCGAGGGGAATAGAGGCCGCCCGCAGCCGCGCGATCCCGGCCAGTGCGCGGGCGTGGCTGCCCTGCCCGGCACGGTCGCGCCGGTGAAGGTCGTGCACCGCCGCGTCCCCATCCATCGACACGAAGACCTTCGCGCGCGGTAAGCCCCCGAGCCATGCCACCACCTCGTCGTCGAGGAGCGTGCCGTTGGTATCGAGCAGGAAGCGAAGGACCAAAAGCCGGGCTCTGGCCGCGTTCTGGGCTTGCCGGACGTAGCTCTCGGTGGCGCGCAGAAGCGGCAGGTGCAGCAGCGGCTCGCCGCCGAAAAACGTGATGCTCAACCAACCGGAGGCCCTGGCCATGGCCAGATCGACCGCGGCCTGCATGGTTTCGCTGGTCATCGGGCGGTTGAACTTACGGCCGCCATAGCAATAGCCGCAGCGCAGGTTGCACTGGTGATCGACCGCCAGGCAGAGTTCCATCGGCGGTCCGCCGCCTACTGGCCCGCTCCGTCCAGGTTCCCCGCGCCACCATCCACGACCGGCGCGTCCACGCCCGCGTCGGGGTGGCCATCCGGGCCAG
The DNA here is from genome assembly GCA_017881285.1 of Pseudomonadota bacterium. Taxonomy (GTDB): domain Bacteria; phylum Myxococcota_A; class Polyangia; order Fen-1088; family Fen-1088; genus Fen-1118. The sequence goes on from JADGRD010000777.1 coordinate 1,427, forward strand.
GTTCCGAGGCGTCGGGCGGCCCCGCTTCGGGCGCTGCCGCCAGCCGCGCGTCGGCAACCGTCATGGCATCGTAACGGTAGATGCCGGGATCGCCACCACAGGAAGCGGCCAGTCCCATGCTGAGCGACAAGGCCAGGCCTCCCACGATCTTGACCGGATAGGACGGAACCGGGGCGCTCGTGCGCGGCGCGACCCCGGAGCCATTCTTGGTCCCCATGGTCGAGATTCTATCACGACCGAGCGACGGACCGCGGCGGATCGGAAGTGCTCCCGAGCACAGGTCCATGCCACTCCGCCGCTCGTTCGCGGTGACAGCGCGAATGCGATAGGCTGGCCATGCGCCCATGCCCGCGGCCATCACCAACGTCATCGGCTTCGACGACGGGCCCTTCGACAAGTTCCGCCCCGGCGACGCCGACGTCTTGCTGGTCGGCGCGGTCTTCGCACGCACGCGGCTCGATGGCGTGGTCAGCGGGCGCGTGCGCCGCGACGGCCGCAATGCGACGACGAGAATGGCCGAGCTGCTGCGGGGCTCGCAATTCGATCGGCACGTGCGCGCGGTTCTCCTCGGCGGTATCGCGGTGGCGGGGTTCAACGTGGTCGACATGCACGCGCTTTGCGCGGCGCTCGGCCGGCCGGTCGTCGTGGTGGCCCGCCGACCGCCCAGATTCCCCGCCATTCGCCAGGCCCTCGAACACGTACGCGGGGGCGAGAAGAAATGGGCGCTCATCGAAGCGGCCGGTCCGATGGAACCCGTGCGCGGGATCTACGTCCAGCGCGCCGGCATCACGCTTGCCGACACGGCCGCCCTGCTCGAAGCCACGACCTTGCACGGCAAGCTCCCCGAGCCTCTGCGGGTCGCACACCTGATCGCCGGTGGCGTCGTCACCGGCGCCAGCCGCGGCAGAGCCTAGCAGGAGAGTCCGGGGCCGCCGAGTTCCCCTCACCCGCCGCGCTCCGCGCAGCGGCCTCTCAGCCCAAAGGCACTTCGGGACCTACACGCCCTGCCCCCGCCCCCGCGGCTTCGCCGCGCCCTCGCCCGCCGCGCGGGGGCGAGGCGGGATCACGTATCCGGCCCTTGTTCCAGGCTTCGTGCTGGGTCACCCAGCCGTGGTTCGTGGACGGAAT
>JADGRD010000116.1 GCA_017881285.1 Pseudomonadota bacterium
CCCAGTCGATGAGCTTCATCAACTACTCCTCCCGCGAAATCAACTGCAAGCTGGTGTACTACGGCCCCGGGCTCGGCGGAAAAACCACCAACCTGCAGTTCATCTACGCGCGCACCAGCCCCGAGGCCAAGGGCAAGATGATCTCGCTGGCCACGGAGACCGAGCGCACGCTCTTCTTCGACTTCCTGCCGCTGTCGCTGGGCGAGATCCGCGGTTTCAAGACGCGATTCCATCTCTATACGGTTCCCGGCCAGGTGTTCTACGACGCCAGCCGCAAGCTGATCTTGAAGGGCGTCGACGGCGTGGTCTTCGTCGCCGACTCACAGACCGAGCGCATGGAGGCGAACATCGAATCGCTGGAGAACCTGCGCCAGAACCTCAACGAGCAGGGCTACAACCTCGATAAGCTTCCCTACCTCATCCAGTACAACAAGCGCGACCTGCCGAACGCCGCGCCCCTGGATGAGCTACGCCAGCTCCTCAACCCCACGCTCGTGCCGGAGTTCGAGGCCTGCGCCACCACGGGCGTCGGGGTCTTCGAAACCCTGAAGTCCATCGCCAAGGCGGTGCTCACTGAACTTCGGCGCGGCGGCGGCGGTTAGTCTTCCGGGGAGCCAGCCGGCCCCATGAGGCTAGAGCCTTCTCCCATCCGGCGCGCTGCCGTCCTCGCATGCCTCGTGCTGGCGCTGGCTGCTCCCGCGGGCGCCGCCGAGGAGAACGAAGCCGCCTTGAGCAAGATCGTCGAGCTCAACAAGAAGGCGCTGGTCGCGTACGACTCGCTCGACATGGAGACCGCCTCCGCGCTCCTCCATCAGGCGCTCAACGTCTGCAAGAAAGCCGGTCTCGAGAGCCACCCCACGGTCGCCCGAACCCACCTCCATCTCGGTGTCGTCTACATCAGCGGGCTCAAGTTCCCGGAACTGGGGCTGGCCGAATTCCGCGAGGCGCTGACCATCGATCCCAAGATCCAGATCACGAAGTCGCTGTCGAATCCCGAGGTGCAGGCGGCCTTCGCGGAGGCGCAATCGCCGGACAGCGCCCCCGCAGCGACCGGCAAGCGCGTCCCCTTCCCCACCGGGCAGGAACCGGCGGGCGGGCCCGCGCTGGACGCCGCCCTGGGCGTGGCTCGCATCAACCATCCGCCGGTGACCCACGCAAACCAAGGACGAGGCATCGAGATCAAGGCTCTAGTGCCGCCCGGGATGGGGGCGGCCAAAGTCATCCTGGCATACCGGGCGCAAGACGCGGACGACTTCCTGGCGCGGGAGATGACACCCCTCGAGGGAGCGAAGGGGTGGGTCCATGAATCCATCCCCGCCGAGGCGACCCGCGGAGCTTGGGTGGCGTACTACATCGAAGCCCAGGACGCCGATGACCAGACGGTGGCCCAGAACGGCAGCCCCGAGGCCCCTCGTCAGATCACTCTCTTCCCCGAAAATGCCGCGGATGAGATCGTGCCGGGCGGCCCGGGTAAAGCCAGGGGCAGGCCCGGACTCGGCCGCGGCGTTTGGCTGGTCCTGGCGCTCGGCAGCGGTGGGGGCTACCACCGGGGCTCGCCGGAGATGAACCCCGAGGACGCCTCCGGTCATGGCCTCACGGACTCCGGATTTGCCCCCGCGCAGCTCCTGCACGTAGCCCCGGAGATCGGCTACTTCCAGCGGGACAACCTCATCCTCTCCGCGCAGGGGCGGTTCCAGTACGTGACCGGAACGCAGGACGTGCACATCGGCCAGAAGACCTACCATCCGGCAGTCATGGCCTTCGCCGGGTTGGCCAAGGCGACATGGTTGCCGGCGAGGCCGGGCCGGCGGTTCCAGCCCTTCGGCAGCGCCATGCTGGGGGCCGGCCAGATCCGCCACGTCATCACCACGCCGGCGAGCGCGAACCTCACCGGGTGCGGCAGGGGACCGACCTGCCCAGACACCGTGCTCGGCGGCCTGGGCTTGCTCGGTGCGGGCGCGGGCTTCCGCTATCGCCTGACCGAGAGCTTTGGTTTCTATGCCGCGCTCAACCTACTCGCCGGGCTGCCCCACTTCATGGTGAACGGCGATCTCAACGCGGGCTTCGTGCTGGTTCGTTGACATGGGAACCCTGGGAGGGTTAGCTCTGCACTCGGCACCTACCGCCCACCCTGCCTCCCCCTCGCTGCGCTCGGCCTCGCCAAACCCTCCCGCGCTCTGGCCACAGCGGGCAAAGCCCGCCTCCGCCAACGCGTTTAGGCCAACTCGTCACCGCTGCCCACGAGCTGGGCGGCCTGCCGGGCCATCGCAAAAAGGACCAGAGAAAGCCGATTTAGGTAGGGCACGACGTGGAGGCCCACGGGTTCCGCGGCCGCCAGACGCACGGCCTGGCGCTCGGCGCGCCGGCAGACCGCGCGCGCCACGTGTAGGCAGGATGCGACCGGCCCACCGCCGGGCAGGATGAAGGCACGCAGCGCGGGCAGGCGACCGTCGATGTCCTCGACCTCGCGGTCCAGGGTCGCGACATGTTCGGCGGCGATGCCCGCCCCGGCCGTTTCGTCGCGCCGGGCAAGCTCCGCGCCGAGCAGGTGCAGCTCGCGCTGGATGCGCCGCAAGGACGCGAGCAGCGGGCCGGCCAGGGCGGCTTGCGCCCCGCGAGCCGCCAGCGCCAGCCCGAGGAACGACGACAGCTCGTCGATGCTGCCGATGCACTCGATGCGCGGGTCGTCCTTGCGCACCCGCTGCCCGCTGCCGAGCCCGGTTTCCCCGCCGTCGCCGCGATGCTTGCTAGGCTGGGCCACGACTGGCTTCCACCAGCTTGCGGTTGAGAACGAGGAGCTCGCGGATGGCGCCACGACGGTCCGCCCGCGAATTGATCATGCGCCGGGCCGAAACCTCGCGAATATCGAAATCCCCGTAGAGCTCGCGAATCAGCGGCGTGTCGCTGTTCGAGAGCATGAGAAGGCACCCCTTGCGATCGAGCACGCGATAGAGGGCGGCCAGTTTCTCCTGCTCGGCCCGGCCGAACAGTTCGCGCGTGTAGGCCGTGAAGTAGGAGGTCTTCGAACGCGGGTGATAGGGCGGGTCGAAATAGATGAAGTCGCCGGCCTTGGCCTCGAGCTCGAGCAGGCGAAAATCCGCCGCCTCGATCTTGGCGCCGGCAAGTTGGGCGGCGGCCTGGCGTAGACACGCCTCGTTGAACAGGCCGGGGTTCCTGTGCTTGCCGAACGGAACGTTGAAGATGCCACGGCTGTTCACGCGGTAGAGTCCGTTGAAACACGTCTTGTTGAGGTAGATGAGCCGCGCCGCGATGGCCGCGGGTGACTTGGGGCGCTTCTCCCGCATGGCGAGAAAGAAGTCCTTGCTGTGCTGCTCCCGATACCGGGAGAGCAGCTTGATCACCTGCCCAACGTTGTCCTGCACCGCCTTGAAGCTGTCGATGAGCTCGCGGTTGTTGTCCCAGAGAAGCACGCGGCGCGGCTCGACCATGGCCTTGAAATGAAAAAAGACCGCGCCGCTCCCCAAGAAAGGCTCGATGTAGCGACCGACGCTGCCCTTCGGCGGGTAGAACCGCGCGAGCTGCTGCAGCAGCTGGGTCTTCCCGCCGGCCCACTTGAGGAAGGGTCGTGCAAGTGGCATCTCGGCTTCCGGCCTGCCCGTGAGAAGCCGGAGCTGGGAATCGCGCTTGTCAGATTTCGCTGGCACGCCGGCATTAGACGCGACCTACTGGCGAAAATGCAACGGCGGAAAGGATACCGGCAGGGACAGGCACCACCCCCCTGATGCAACCGGACGACAAGGTGGCCGCCGAGACCGAGCCCTCGTGCGCAAGGGTTGCGCAAGGCTGCCGCCGACCGAATGTAGAAACGTAGCGCACCTGACGAATAGATTTCTGTAGCTTTAGCGTCGCTGGCGGCTAAACTGCCGCGCCTTTAGGAAGAAGATCCGTTGGCCCGAGGTGGGCCATTCCAAGAAAGCACAGGTTAGGAAGTACATGCCGTCCATCGAGAAGGTCCGCAACATAGGAATCTCCGCCCACATCGACTCGGGCAAGACCACGCTGTCCGAGCGCATCCTCTACTACACCGGAAAGATTCACAAAATCGAGGAAGTGAAGGGCAAGTCCGGGGTCGGCGCGACCATGGACTTCATGGACCTGGAACGCGAGAAGGGCATCACCATCCAGTCCGCCGCGACCAGCGCGGAATGGGATGGCCACGCCATCAACCTCATCGACACGCCCGGCCACGTGGACTTCACCATCGAGGTCGAGCGCGCCCTGCGCGTGCTCGACGGCGCCGTGCTGGTCCTTTGCGGCGTCGCCGGCGTACAGTCGCAGTCGTACACCGTCGATCGCCAGATGCGGCGCTACAAGGTGCCGCGCCTGGCCTTCGTCAACAAGCTCGACCGCGCGGGTGCCAGCGCCGAGCGCGTGACCGCGCAGCTCAAGGAGAAGCTGGCCCTGCATCCCGTCTCGGTCCAGATCCAGATCGGCGCCGAGGACCGCTTCGAAGGCGTCGTGGATCTCATCAAGATGAAGGCCATCTATTTCGAGGGTGAAAGCGGCGAGGATCTGCGCGAGGCCGAGATCCCGGCCGACCTCGTCGAGACGGCCCAGGCCGCCCACACCCGCATGATCGAGGCGGTCGCCAATGTCGACGACATCCTCGCCGAGAAGTTCCTGACCGAGGCGCCCATCACGCCCGAAGACTTGGTCCCAGCCATCCGCCGCGCCACCGTCGCCTTCAAGGCCACCCCGGTCTTCATCGGTTCGGCGTACAAGAACAAGGGCGTGCAGCTTCTTCTCGACGGCATCAACGCCTACCTGCCCATGCCCGCCGAGGTCGAGAACAAGGCCCTCGACCAGAACAATCATGAAGAGCCGGTCATCCTGCTCTCCGACGCCAGCAAACCCTTCGTGGGCCTGGCCTTCAAGCTGGAAGACGGGCGCTACGGGCAGCTCACCTACATGCGCATCTACCAGGGCAAGGTGAGCAAGGGCGACTTCATCATCAACTGCTCGTCCAACCTCAAGCGGATCAAGGTGCCGCGTCTCGTGCGCATGCACGCCGACGAGATGGAAGACATCGACACCGCCGAGGCCGGCGACATCGTGGCACTCTTCGGCGTCGACTGCTCCTCGGGCGACACCTTCACCGACGGCAAGGTCAACTACACCATGACCTCGATGCACGTTCCCGAGGCCGTCATCTCGCTCGCCGTCGAGCCCAAGGAAAAAACCGCGGGCACCAATTTCTCGAAAGCGCTCAACCGCTTCACCAAGGAAGACCCGACCTTCCGCGTGCACCGCGACGAGGAATCCGGGCAGACCATCATCAGCGGCATGGGCGAGCTGCACCTGGAAATCTACATCGAGCGCATGCGGCGCGAGTACAACTGCGTGGTCATTCCCGGCCGGCCGCAGGTCAAGTACCGCGAGACCATCACCCAGCGGGGCGAGTTCAGCTACACCCACCGGAAACAGACCGGCGGCTCCGGCCAGTACGGCAAGGTGGCTGGCCACCTCGAACCGTTGCCCATGGATCACGCCACCGGTTACGAGTTCGTCGACGACATCAGGGGCGGCGCCATTCCGCGCGAGTTCATCCCGGCCTGCGACAAGGGCTTCCGGGAGGCCATGCACAAGGGACCGCTCATCGGCTTCCCCATCGTGGGCGTCCGCTGCACCATCAACGATGGTCAGTCCCACCCGGTCGATTCGTCCGAGCTCGCCTTCCGCACCGCCGCGCTGATGGGCTTCCGCGAGGCCTACAACCGAGCCAAGCCGACCATCCTCGAGCCCATGATGCTCGTCGAGGTCCAGTTCCCCGAGGAGTTCCAGGGCGCGGTCATCGGCCAGCTCAACCAGCGCCGCGGCGCCATCGCCTCGACGGAAAAGCACGAGACCTACGTGCAAGCCCTGGCCGAGGTCCCTCTGGCGGACATGTTCGGCTACTCGACCGACCTGCGTTCGGCCACCCAGGGCAAGGGCGAGTTCAGCATGGAGTTCAAGCGCTACGCCGAGCTACCCAAGCAGCAGCGCGAGACCATGATCCTCGAGTTCCGCACCAAGAAGGACGCGGGCGGATCCTCGAAACGCGCCGCCGGGTAGGCGCCTACACGCGGTCGGGCCAGTGGGACAGGCCGATGCGATTGCCTTCGGGGTCGCGGACGTAGATCGTGTAGTCGGTCTGGTCGTAGACGGGGTGGCCGGCCTGGGTGAGCTTGGCGACCCACGCCTCGCGCTCGCCGCGCGCGATGTGCAGGGCGATGAGGTGGATACCGGAGGCGGCCTCGGCCTTCGCCGGCGTGGGCGCTTCCGCGCGTTCGAGCGCCAGAAAAGCCCCGCGGCCCACATCCAGCCACAGCGAGCGCTCCGTGCGGCCGTCCGGCGTGGGCCAGCGCCGCAACACGGACAGCCCGAGTACGGAAACGTAGAAAGTTTCGGCGGCAGCGAGGTCAGCCACCTTCACGGCGATGTGGTGAATGCACGTCGGGCGCATGCGCCTGACTCTACACTGGTACACTCGCTCACGTGGCAGGCGAGAACCCAATACACCAGGACAGTCGACCTGCGGGCGGCGACGAGCCGGAAGCGGCGGCGGGCGAGCTGGAGCGGCGGTGCAGCATCTGCCACGCGGCCATTCCCGCGGAGTTTTTCGTCCTGCGCGGGTTGCTGGTGTGCCCCACTTGCGCCGAGGGCATCCAGCAACGCCAGGCGGGCCGGGGCAAGGTACGTCGCGCCCTGCTCTTCGGCGCCGTGACGGCGGCGGTGTCCGCGCTCGTCTGGTACCTCCTGACGGCCGCCACCAGCCGGCAACTCGCCGCTTGCGCCGTGTTGGCCGGCATCGCCGTGGGGCTGGCCGTGCACCAAGGCTCGGGTGGGCGCGGCGGCCTGCGCTATCAGGTCACCGCGGCCCTGCTGGTCTATGCCGCCTTCGTCCTGCGCTACGTTCCACCGGTCTTCGGCGGCATCGCCGACGCCATCAAGCAGGAACACGCCACCCGCGTGCAGGCCGAAAATCAGCCGCGCGCGGGCGCAGAGGTCCCCGCTCCACCCGCGCCGACGGCGACCACGCCGGCCACGGCTGCTCCCGGGCCGGGCGCGGCGGCCAGCCGGCCCTCGACCCTCGCCACCCTCAAGGCGTACTTCGTGTTCACCGCCGTCGCCTGGGGACTGGTGCTGGCCTCGCCCTTCATGCCAGGCACGACGGGCGCGCTGACCTTGCTTTCGCTCGCGGCCGGCATGGGGCTGGCATTCCGCCTCAACCGCCGCGTGCCCATCCGTGGCCCCTTCCTGGGGACGAGCTAGAAACCCAAAAGGCGACCAGCGGCCTCCTCGGTCCAACCGGTCGCTCGAGATCTGCCGGAAGCTAGCAGCAGCAGCAGCCGCCGCGCATGGAACCAGCGGGAGCGCTCATCTTGGCGGCCTTGGGCGCGGCCTTGCTCTTCTTGGCGGCAGGCCTTCCGGCCAGCTTCTTCTTGGCGGGGGCTTTCTTGGCCTTGGTTGCGGACTTGGACTTCTTGGCTTTCTTGGCTTTGGTTGGCATGGTGGCATATTGCCGCCACGCGAGCGCGAGCGCAAGGAGACGCGGGTGAGCGCGCAACGCCGCGGGCTCCACGGCGCGCGTGAATTCCTGTCCCGGCTGACGGGCCCCGGAGGTATGCTGTCTTTCGTGATGCTGGCGACACGTGCCTTCTCTCCACGGGTGCTTTGTCTCTCGGCCCTGCTCGCGGGTTGCGCGACCGCTCAACCGGTCGAGCCCCCGGCGGCGCCCATGCCGCCTCCCGAGGCGACCCGTCCCCCACCGGCGCTGGCGGCGACGACCGTGGCTCCGCCCGGCAACGGCGACGCCGCGAGCGTCAACGGCGCCGACGGACTGACTCGCCTGTGCGAGTCCATGCGCGACGAGGCGTCCATGACATTCCCGGGCAATGCGATCGAGCAGGCGCGCGCCTACGAGGCGCATGCGCAGCGGCGCCAGGCCGCGCTCGGCGGCCGCTATGTCACCGTCGTTCCCGCCCTTGGGTACACCTTTCGCAGCTACGAGCTGGGTGAGCGCAGGCTGGTCCTCGACACCAACCGCAGTCTCGTCCTTGGCGAGGGAGCGGAGCTCTTCGTGGCCAGCCAGGAGCTCGCACCCGGCTTCGCGCTCAGCCCCGATATCGCGGAGCGAATCCTGGCCCGGCAAGCCGATGGCAAGGTCGCGCTTCGGTTGATCTTCCGCCCGGCCAGTTCCCCGCTGCGCAAGGACGCGTGTTCGTGGCTGGGCGGTGGGCGGTTCGTCAAACTGGGAATCGAGGTCGTGGCCACGGCGCTGGTCGGGCTCGACGGCTCTGTCCTGGCCCGCTCCGACACCGGCGATTACGCTGATTTGTCCCTCGTCGGCCCCGTCCGTTCACCCAAGGTGGCCGTGCGCAAGCCACGCACGGCGGAAGGCAAGGACCTCCCCGCCGGCCCGGCCGCCGCTTTCCGCGTTCTCGCGGAGAAGGCGCAGCCGTGCTACGAGCGCGTCCTCCTCGTGCGCCCGGCCCTGCGCGGCACCCTGGTGCTCGGCATCCGCATCGGCGCCGGCGGCCGGGTAGAAGCGCCGCACGTCGAGATGAGCTCGCTCGGCGACGACACCTTGACCGGCTGTGTGTCGAGCGGAGCCGCCAAGG
>JADGRD010000117.1 GCA_017881285.1 Pseudomonadota bacterium
GCGGCGACGCGCAGCGATTTGGGGCTGTAGGTGACGCCGTGGAATTCCTCGTAGTGGCGGCGCAGTCCGCGCAGCACCTTGATCGTCTCGGCGACGTCGAGCTCGGGAACCTCGATGGGCTGGAACCGCCGCGCCAGCGCCCGATCCTTCTCGATGTGCCCGCGCAGCTCCTTGTGCGTGGTCGTGCCGATGCAGCGCAACCGCCCGGCGGAGAGCAGCGGCTTGAGCAGGTTGGACGCGTCCATGCTGCCGCCCGAAACCGCGCCGGCGCCGACGATGGTGTGCAGCTCATCGATGAAGATGACCGCGCCCTTCTGCTCCTCCACCGCGCGCAGCACGGCCTTGAAGCGCTCCTCGAAATCGCCGCGGTAACGGGTGCCCGCCAGGACCGCGCCCATGTCGAGCGAGAAAATGGTTGTCCCCTTGAGCGCCTTGGGTGCCTCGCCCGCCTCGATGCGCGCGGCTATGCCCTCGACGATGGCGGTCTTGCCTACCCCAGGATCGCCGACGAACAAGGGGTTGTTCTTGCGCCGCCGCGCCAGCACGTGCAGCGCGCGCTCGACTTCCTTGTGCCGCCCGACCAACGGATCGATCTCGCCGTTGCGGGCGCGCTCGTTCAAGTTGACCGCGTAGGCCGCCAGCGGGTCCTTCGCCGGCGCCTCCTCTTCCGGTGAGCCAGGCTCGCCTTGCTCGTCGGGATCGGCCCCGCCGGCCCCGATCCTTGGCACGAGCTTTTCCGTTCCGTGCGAGACGGCGGTCAAAAGATCCAGGCGCGAGATGCCTTCCTCCCGGAGGAAGTGCACCGCGTGGCAGTCACGCTCGCCATACATGGCGACCAGCACGTGGGGCCCTTCCACCTCCGAGCGCCCAGCTCCCAGAATGTGGTTCACTGCGTTCTGGATCACGCGCAGAAACCCCAGGCTGGGCTGTGCGTAGTGCCGGACTTCCTCCTCGTCACCACCCTCCGCCGCATGGCCCGCCGGCTCGCCGTCCGGGCCTGGCTCCGCGCTCGCGGCCGGAAGCACCGGAATCGCCGTGGACAGGAACTTTTCCAGCTTCGAGCGCACACGCGGCGGCGCCCCGCCGCACTTCTTGATCACGTCGGCGGTCTTGGCATCGTCGAGCAAGGCCAAGAGCAGGTGCTCGAGGGAGGAGAACTCGTGGCCGCGCCGGGTGGCGTCCCCCAGCGCCTTGCGCACCGCCTGTTCCAGCTCCGGACTCAGCATGACTGCCTGCGCACCGAACATTCGAGCGGCATCTCGTGCTGACGCGCGAAGGTGACCACCTGCTTGGCCTTGGTTTCCGCGAGATCGCGCGGATAGACGCCGGCCACGCCGGAGCCCTTGGTGTGAACGTTGAGCATGATTTCGTTGGCCGTCGCCGAGTCGTGATGGAAGAACTTCATGAGTATGTAGACCACGAAGACCTGCGTCGTATAGTCATCATTGTGCAGCACGACCTCGTACAGGCGCGGCTGGGCGACCTTGACCTTCTCGAGCGTGGCGACGTCGCGCTCGGCTTGTGGGTTGCGCTTCGGCATGGAGGTACCATGGCCTAGCTTGGCACGAGCGCGGCAGCGATCAAGATCGGCGGCGGGAGAATCACGACCGCGCCCATCGTATACTCGGTCCAGCATGGATCTTTCCCATTTCGACAAGTCTGCCTGCGACGAGCGCCGCGCCCAGCTCGCTTCCCGCCTGGGCAACCGGCCCGCCCTCATCGCCGCGGGTGCGCCCCGCCCGTACGGCACCCACCGAGGGCACTATCCCTTTCGAGCCGCCAGCCACTTTCTCTACCTCTTCGGGCTGCACCTGCCCCGGGCCATGGGCCTGTGGGACGGCAACCGCTGGCAGCTCCACCTGCCCGAACCGGGCGCCGATGTGGCCCTGTGGACCGGCCCCGAGCCAGACTTCGAGGCCCTGGCCGAGATTCTCGGCGTTGCCGTGCTCCCTCTTGCCAAGTTGCCGGAGGCCCTCCAGCGCAAGCCGGCCGCCACCCTACCCGCGCCCGACGTCGAGACCTGCGTGGAGCAATCGAGCCTCCTGGGACGTGAGATCCGTCCCGGCAAGCTGCCCGCCCTCGACGAGCCGCTAGCGGACGCGCTCATCGACCTGCGCCTGGTGCACGACGCGACTGGCATCGCGGGGCTGCGCGAGGCCGCGGCGGCCACGGTGGCCGCACACACCGCCGGCCTGCGCGCGACCCGGGCGGGCCTTCCCGAGAGCGTGGTGCGCGCCGCGATCGAGGCCGAGCTCATCGGCCGCAACATGACCACCTCGTACACCTCGATCGTCTCGGTCCATGGCGAGGTCCTGCACAACGAAGACCACCACCACCTGCTCGCCGACGGCGACCTGCTGCTCGTCGACGCGGGTGCCGAGACCACGGCGGGATGGGCCGGCGACGTGACCCGCACCTGGCCCGTCAGCGGGCGCTACTCGCCCACCCAGCGCGATCTCTACGACATCGTCTTGCTGGCGCAGGCGGCCGCCGTGGCCGCCGTGCGCCCGGGCCTGCGCTACCTCGACCTGCAAGGCATCGCCAGCAACGCCATCGCCAAGGGCCTGGTGGGCCTGGGCATCGCGAGCGGCGATCCCGCCGAGCTGGTCGCCGACGGCGTGGTGGCGCTCTTCTTCCCCCATGGCGTGGGGCACCTCATCGGCCTCGACGTGCACGACCTCGACGATCTCGGTGACCGCGCGACCTATGCCCCTGGGCGCACGCGCTCGCCCCTGCCGGGCCTGCGGGCTTTGCGCCTGGACCGCGACCTGGTGGCCGGCATGGCCGTCACCATCGAGCCGGGCTTCTATCAGGTGCCGGCGCTCCTCGACGATGCCGAGCGCACGAAGTGCGCCGGTGATCGCCTGCGCCGCGATCGACTCGCCGCCTTCCGCGACGTGCGCGGCATCCGCATCGAGGACACCATCCTGGTCACCGCGGACGGCCACGAGAACCTGACCGCGGCCCTACCCAAAGGTGCCCTCGCCATCGAAAGCGCGATGCGGTCTACTTGATGCACTTGATGGCCACGATGGTGGCCGCCACCAGCATCAGGACCACGAGTGCGTTCCGCACGATTTTGCTCCACGACCTGCGTCCCGTCGCCGGCACTTCCGGCGTGGGGACGCGCCCGCGCAGCGGCGCCTCCGCCCCGCGGGAAAGCCCACCCCGGGTGATGGGGGCCGCCAGGGGCGGCACGTACTTGCGCTCTTCGACGGGACGGGACGAATAGCGATGCATCGGTCCCGCCGACAGGGGCAGCGAGTGGCTCTCGCCCTTGTGGGACGCCCGCGCGTCCCCCGGACCCGTGTGCGGCAGCCCCAGGTTGATGACCAGGGCGCTCATTTGCGCCCGCGACTCGCCGGCTGAGGCGGGCTCCTCGATGTGCAGCCCCAGGTTCGCCCGCAGATCGTCGATTTCTTTCCGGCGATCCTCCGGAGTGGAGATGACATCGGAGACTTGCACCGCAGGCATCTCCTCGATCGTCGCGGCCAGCTCGTCGTAGCCGTGGCCCAGGCGCAACGGCTCCGGCGTCTTCTTGGCGTGGCCGCTTCCCGTCAAGTTCTCCAACGCCGCGCAGAACTCGGCGGCGGTCTGGTACCGATTCTCCGGCTGCTTGGCCAGCAGGCGCAGGATGATCGCGTTGAGCGCGGGGCTGATCGCGCCAGGGGGGGCGACCTCGATGGGCGGCTTCGGCGCCTTCTCGGCGTGGGCCTGCCAGATGTCGACGGGCGTGGCCCCATCGAACGGCAATTTCCCGGTCAGGGTCTCGTAGAGCAGAATGCCGAGCGCGTAGATGTCGGCGCGAGCGTCCACCTTGAGACCACGACACTGCTCGGGCGACATGTAGTGAGGCGTGCCGACGTTGACCCCCGCGGCGGTGCTCGGGGCGCCCTCGCGCATGTGCGCGGGCACGCCCTCGACCAGCTTGGCCAAGCCAAAATCCACCAGCTTGACCCTCTGCCCCCCGGCCTGCGCCGTGTTGAGGATCAAGATGTTCTCCGGCTTGAGGTCGCGATGGACGATTCCCTTCGAGTGAACGGCCACCAGCGCATGCCCCACCTCGATGAAGATGGGAATCGCTTCGGCCATGGGCAGGGACGTGCGCTCGCGCAGGACGTCACCCAGGTCGCGCCCCGCGAGGAACTCCATCACATAGTAGTGGCGGCCGTCGGTGAGCTGGCCGAACGAGAAGATATCGACCAACCCGGGATGGCGAATGTCGTTCACCGTGCGCGCCTCGAGCACGAAGCGCCGGATGGCGTTCTTGTTCTTCGCCAGCCGGCCGGCCAGGACCTTGATCGCGACCTTCTTGCCGATGATGGGGTGAATCGCGCTGTACACCGTCCCCATCCCGCCCTCGCCGATACGCTCCTGGATTTGGTACTCGCCCACCAAGGTGCCCGAGGTCAGCTTGGTGCCGTGGGCCGGATCGATCCTGGAAAAGTCGCTGATGGGCGATGGCTGCGAGACCGGATGCGCGTCCGGCATTGGTCCCACGGCAGGAGAGGCGCCCGGATCCGTCTTGGCGTCCGAGTGGCCGGGACAGTCGAAATTGGACTCCGTCCCGTGCGCGGGCTTGCCACAGTATGGGCAGAGGTCGGTTGCCATGGTCCGATGTGAGTTTAATCCGAGAACAGCCCGGACACGCAGAGTCTTTTCGCACGCAGACGGCATCCGGGCAACCCATCCGTCCGAGGCAGTGCCTTGGCGAGGTCTTGGCGGATCAGGGTTCCGGGCGCCCGAAGATCAGGCAGGCATTGGTGCCGCCGAATCCGAAGCTGTTGGTGAGCGCGTTCCGCAGCTTGGCCTCGCGCGCGGTGTTGGGCACGTAGTCGAGGTCACACTCGGGGTCCGGGGTGGTGTAGTTGATGGTCGGCGGCACCTGCTCGCGCGCCAGCGCCAGCGCGCAGAATGCCGCCTCGACGCCGCCCGCGGCGCCGATCAGGTGTCCGGTCATCGACTTGGTCGAGCTGACCATGAGCTTGCGCGCATGGTCGCCGAACACCTTCTTGATGGCCAGCGTCTCGATGGCGTCGTTTATCTTGGTCGACGTGCCATGGGCGTTGAGGTAGTCGATCTGCGCCCCGTCGAGCCGCGCGTCGGCCAAGGCCGCCCGCATGCAGCGCTGGGCGCCTTCGCCCTCCGCCGCGGGGGCGGTGATGTGGTGGGCGTCGGCGTTCGCGGCGTAGCCCTTGCACTCCGCGTGCATGCGTGCCCCACGCCGCCTGGCGTGCTCCAGTTCCTCGAGGACGAGAATGCCCGAGCCCTCAGCCAGCACGAACCCGTCGCGCTCCAGGTCGAAAGGCCGGCAGGCGAGCGCCGGCGCGTCGTTGCGAGGGGACAGGGCGCGCATGGCCCCGAAGCCGCCAACCCCGAGAGGCGTGACCACGGCCTCGCTGCCACCACAGATCATGACGTCGGCCTCGCCCCGCTGGATCACGCGGAAGGCGTCCCCGATGGCGTGCGCCCCACTCGAACAGGCGGAAACCTGGCTATAGCAAGGACCCTTCGCGCCGAACTTGATGGAGAGTTGGCCAGCCGCGAGGTTGATCGCTATCTGGGGGACGAAAAAGGGAGAGAACGCGTGGCGCGGCCCCTTGGCCAGCAGCGCCCGGTGCGTGGCCTCGATGGTGGCCACCCCACCCATACCCGAACCGACGAAGCAGCCGGCCCGCTCGGCCAGCTCGCCGTCGATGACGAGGCCGGCATCGTCCATCGCCATGGCCCCGGCGGCCACGGCATACTGGATGAACGGATCCGACATGGACGACTTGGCATCGCGCGCGGACATCCAGCGCGTTGGCTCGAACCCCTTGACCTCGCCGGCGAACCGGGTGGCGTACCTACTGGCGTCGAAGTGCGTGATGGACCCGATCCCGGACTGCCCGCGCAGCAGCGCCTGCCAGGTTTCCTCGGTACCGACACCGACGGGCGTCACCAGGCCCACGCCGGTAACAGCTACCCTGCGTGGCATCGCCACTCTCTACTGAACGCGCGCCTTGACGTAGTTGACCACGTCGCCCACGGTCTTGATCTTCTCGGCATGCTCGTCGGGAATCTCCAGCCCGAAGGCCTCTTCGATCGCGAGCACGAGCTCCACCACGGACAGGGAATCGGCCTTGAGGTCGTCCATGAACAGGGAATTCAGGGTGACCTTCTCCGCCGGCACCTCGAACTGCTCGGCAACGATCTTCGTGACCTTCTCTTCGATGTTCTCAGCCATTCTCGGATCCTCTTCTTACAACGGTTACTGTGAGCGTCGTGGAACACATAGGTTACATGAAAAGCCCGCCGTTGACCCGTACGACCTGGCCGTCATGCACGATGGCGACGGCGCGGCCGATGCCACGCGATGCCCAGGTGACGACCGCGACGCGGCCCGCAAGCGGCTGCACGTGCCTACGCCTCCTCGGGAGCAGGTGGCGCCGCGTCGGACCATAGATACGCGTGCGCGTCCATCGAGCGCTTGATCTCGGCGCGCAGATCGATCGTGGCGTACTCGCCGGCGGTGAGCACGGCATTCTTGATGGCGCGCGCATCCGAGCCGCCGTGACAGACGATGACCACGCCGTCGATGCCGATGAGCGGCGCGCCGCCGGTCTCGGCGTAGTCCGTGCGATGCTTGAATCGGCGCAAGGCTGGCCGCATCAGCCAGGCCCCGAGCTTCTCGAGGATGCTCCCGCGCATCACCTCCTCCTTGACCGCCTCCCCGATCCACTCGACCAAACCTTCGCACCCCTTGAGCAGGACGTTCCCCGTGAAACCGTCGGTGATGACGACGTCCGCGGTGCCCTTGAAGATGTCCCGGCCTTCCACGTAGCCCAGGAATTCGAACTCGGACGGGTTCTCGCCGGCGGTCACCCGGCCGAGCAGCCGTGCGGCCTCGCGCGTCAGCACGGTTCCCTTCTGCTCCTCGGTCCCGTTCGAGAGAATCCCCACCCGCGGGCGCGCCTTCTTGTGTTGCAGGCGTGTGTACGTCGCCCCCAGAACTCCGAACTGCGCCAGCGCCGACGGCCGCAGATCGACGTTGGCGCCCATGTCGAGCAGAACGCACTGACCGGCGCGGGTCGGGAACGTCGTCGCGATGGCGGGTCGCTCGACCTGACCCAGGCGGCCCAGAACGATGAGCGCCCCGGCCATGAGCGCCCCCGAGTTGCCCGCCGAGACCACGGCATCCACCTCGCCGGCCTTGGCCAAGTCGAAGCAGACCCGCAGCGACGAGGCCTTCTTGTGTTTGAAGGCGATGGCCGGCGCCTCGTCCATGCCGACCGTGTCCGGCGCGTGCCGGATCTGAATGCGCTCGAGCGGGGCGCCCGGCCCGGATTCA
Source organism: Pseudomonadota bacterium (assembly GCA_017881285.1). Classification (GTDB taxonomy): domain Bacteria; phylum Myxococcota_A; class Polyangia; order Fen-1088; family Fen-1088; genus Fen-1118. The sequence continues at coordinate 7,331 of JADGRD010000117.1, forward strand.
CCCAGGGCTTGCCGCAGGCGCGGTTCATCTCCGACCAATACGACATCGAGGCCGCTCGCGGCGACCGCGGAAAGGACACCATCAACTTCGATGCGAGGCGCCCCTTCCGAGCCCATCGCATCGACGGCGATCCTGATCTTGCTCAGGAGCTCTCCTCTTCGCTCTTCTCCACGACCATGCGGTCCTTGTAGTAGCCGCAGGACGTGCACACCCGGTGGGACAACCGCGGTTCGCCGCAACGCGGACAGGGCACGAAGTGCGGCACGGGCTGCTTCATGACCTGAGCCCGGCGAATCGCCGAGCGGGACTTGGATTGACGTCTCTTGGGAACTGCCATGTTTGCCTCTTGCTGTTTCGAGAAAAAGCCCCGCGTCAGGCGGGGCAATGATCACCGGAAAAGTGGTGGATGCGGTGGCTGTCTTGTTACTACTGAAGTTTGATTTTTGCCAGCACGCCGAATTTCGAAGTCTCGAGCGCCCGCGTGTCGCAGTCGCAGGGCGTCAAGTTACGGTTGCGGCCGCAGGCAGGGCAGATACCGGCGCAATCCGGACGGCACACGGGCCCCATGGGCACGGCGAGCAGGATTTCATCCCGTAGGGGCCGCCCCAGATCGATGGTTCCGTGCTCGAATGAAACGACGTCCTCCTGAGTCTCTTGCGCATTGGCGCCTGTGTCCCCGGAAGCCTCGACGAAGGTCACGTCCACGGGCGACTCCACCGCGACGGGAGCCGGTTCGAGACAGCGCGCGCAAGGCACGAGCAATTCGCCGCGCAAGGTTCCGCGCAGCAGGTAGCCCTCCCCCGCTGGCTCCAGCCGTCCTTCGAGACACATGCCAGCCTTGGTCAGGCCCAACGAGGCATCCGGGCATTCCGCCGCAAGCCAGGCCGCGGTGACCGCCACGCGAAGGTCGATTCCACCCTCACCGATGTCTTTTGTCTTGTACCGCATGGCGACGCCCGCCTTCCTTCCGGAAGCAGGGGGCCCGTTACTATAGGGTCCGCCAGCCTTGCGTCAAGCTCCGCGCAAGGGATCCCGGCTACTTGCTGGCCGAGGAGGCGGCGCTACCCCCGCCGAAGAGGAGCAGCGACTTCAGATCCTCGTCGTTGAACACGAGCTGGATACCGAAGAACGTATCGAAGAATCCGCCCGCCGTGCCCTGGGTCTTGACGTAGTTGAACACGTCGTCGACGCCGCCCACGACATAGACGTAGCGCTTGTAGACCGCGAGGCTGGCGCGCGCGGTGAGCCGAGGGTACTGGTTCGAGCGCATGTCGAAGATATC
>JADGRD010000778.1 GCA_017881285.1 Pseudomonadota bacterium
CGGCCCGCTCGGCGCGCAGCAGGCTGGTTTCGTACACCGCCTCCTCCCCATCGACCTCTGGGACATGCTCGATGGCCACCTCGCCCCGGCGGGCCAGCCGGTCGATGGCCGGCTCGACCAGCGTCTGGTCCACGCCGAGCTGCTGGCTGGCGTCTTCCACCAGGCGCGCGCGCGCGACGTACACGTGTCCGTGGCCGCCCGCTTCCTCGAGCACGTGGCGCACGCCGGCCTCGACGCGCACGTCGGTTTCCTTGCCGATACCCAGGGAAGCGGCCAGGCGGTCCGCCGAGAGAAAACCGATGCCCCACACGTCGAAGGCCAGGCGGTAGGGATTCTCGCGCACGCGCAGGATGGTTTCCGCGCCGTAGCGTTTGAAGATCCGGGCCGCCAGCGCCGGCGACACGCCATAGCCTTGTAGAAAAACCATGGCCTCGCGCTGGCCGCGCTGGGCGAGCCAGGCCTGCCGGATGGCGCGGGCCCGGCCCTCGCCAATGCCCGGCACCTCGCGGATGCGCTCGGGTCGTTCGTCGAGAACCTGCAGGGTCTTGGCGCCGAAGCGCGCGACGATGCGGGCCGCGAGCTCGGGACCGATGCCCTTGATGAGTCCGGCCCCCAGGTAGCGCTTGATGCCATCCAGGGTTTGCGGCGACAGCTCGGTGAACGAAGCGATACGGAACTGCCGGCCGAAGCGCGGGTTGTCCTCGTAGTGGCCGCGGGCCCGTAGACGCGCGCCCACGGGCAGGCCGAGGAGGCTGCCGACCACGGTGACGGGCTCGGGCTGGTCGGCGACCTTGAGGCGCGCGACCGTGAATTCCCCTCCGCTCGAGAACACGATCCGCTCGAGGGTGCCCTCGATGGCCGCGTCCGCGGCCTGCCCCGGACGATGGCCCTCAGGGCGCTCGAAGAGATCCATTGGCCCGCCCAGCCTCGGGCCGCCGGCGAGCCACGTCAAGGGGGAGTTGCCACTACTGGTTCTGTTCTTCGATTCACCGACGGACGACGTGCCCTACGGGCACTCGGACCTTCCCACCCAGCCCCTGCCGCCCGGGCTTCGCCCGGCCTTCGCCGGGCCGCGGGCGGCGTCGATCGATTGCGGAACCCTGAGAGGGTTCCGCGCCTCCCGCGATGGGCTCCGGCGAGCAAAGCTCGCCTTCGCCCACGCGATGCGCTTCCAGACCACCCCACGCGGTCTGCTGACCGCGCGGGGGCCCCGGTCGTCCTCAAGTACGGGAGTACATTCCGGTCCGGCGACGCGCGCGGCGAAGCCGCGGGCAGGGGTGGAGGGCGGGCAGGCGCTAGTCGGCCCTCCTTGCCCCGTCCCGGCTTGTCGCCCGGCGCTCGAAGGCGAATCTGAAGCGGTAGTGTTACTCGAGGGTGCGGGTGGCGTGCCGGCGCAATACTTCCAGCAGATCGAGGAGCGAGAACACGCCAAAGCCACGGATTTCGAGCAGCCGGCCAAAGGTCCACGATTCGGGATGACGGCCCGGTTCGTAGCGGCACAAGGCGTTGTGCGTTCGCGTTTCCAGCTCGCGTCCGTACCGCTCGATGAGCTGCTTGGGCGGCAGGACGATGCGGGAAAGGAATTCCCGGGGCAGGCCCTCGATGCCCGCCGACTGCGCGCGCACCCCGGTCAAGGCGGTGAAGCGCGCGATGAAGCGAGCCGTGTCGTCGCGACGGCGGAGGGCACGCGGAGAAGCATCGGGTGGGTTCTCGTCGACGGACATGGTGGACTGGATCGCGATGGAGCTAGATCTCAAATCGCCTCGCGGCCACGTTCGCCGGTGCGGACCCGGATCACCTCGGCCATGGGCGAGATGAAGATCTTGCCGTCGCCAATCTCGCCCGTGCGCGCGGAGGCGATGATGGCGTCGACCACGGTCTGAACCATGTCGTCGTCGGCGACGATTTGGACGCGCACCTTGGGTACGAAGTCGAGCGCGTAGGTTGACCCCCGGTAGACTTCGCGCTTGCCCCCGGTCCGACCGAAGCCGCGCACCTCGGAAACCGTCATGCCACGCACACCGACCTGGTGAAGTCGATCCTTGACCTCGTCGAGTTTGAACGACTTGATGATCGCCTCGATGCGCTTCATGGTCCGATCATCGCTCGGATCGCGTTGCGGGATTGTTTCTCGCACGTGAAAAGAGGGTAACGACCGCAAGCGGGCAGCCCAGCGGGTCATGTCGGCGGCGAGCCATTCTAGAAATACGCCAGCGCACCGACCAGGCCGGTGACCTGGTTCTTGCGGGGCGTGCCGCCCTTGTCGAAGATGTCCTGGTCGGACATGTCGGCGCGAACCTCGAGGCGCAGCTCGTAGTGCTTGCCCACGGTCCAGGCGCCCATGCCGGTGAGTTCGTAGAGTGCGGCCGTGCCGGTCGGGTTAACGCCACCGTAGCCGCCATTCTTGCTGGAGACGTACTCCGCGCGGGCCGCCACTGTGAACGAGTCGTTCAGGATGTATCGCCCCATGCCGGCAACGCCCAACCAGTAGGGAGTTCCAACCTTGAAGTAGTCCAGATTCGCACCCACGGAGAGGTTGCCGATGTCCT